>DATHLL010000159.1:0-7078 GCA_035488195.1 Candidatus Elarobacter sp.
AGATGCGTCGACGCGCTGAGGTACGGGTTGATGTCGTTTTGTCCAGCGAGCCCCGTCTTCGTGAACATTCCGGCTTCTTCCAGGCCGCCGGAAGCATCTCGCAGCTCGACGTACATGTACCCCGCTTCGCGCGGATCGTACATCATGGTGGTGTTGCAGGCGAGATTGACGATGGACCATGCACCGGTAAATCCACACGCGCCGACGGTCCGGATATACGGACCCGTGCCTGGATGATATGGCGGCGCGCAACTTCCGTTCGCTCGAGTTTGCCGCATCGATGATGCCGCCACCCGTCCCGTGCCTCTAGGCGTAGCGATGATTTGCGTTTGCGGCCGTTCTATGAGCTTCGTTTGTGCGACCAGAGCACGATTGTTCGAGATGATGCGCGAGCCGTCGTAGAGCACGAAGTCACCGCGCCGGTTGGATGGCATCATCCGCATGAGCTTGCGCGCCAGAACACGGTCGGCGCCGACGACCGACGAGTCGATATACTGGTCGATGTCCTGATCTCGAAGGCGCTTTCCGATCGCTGTCGCGAAGTGGTTCGAGATCTTCCAGGCCGGAGGATCAGAGGTCACTTGACTCGTCGTCTTCGGACTCGCTGAAGCGGGAACAATGGCCGATCCGCTCGACTTCGAACATCCCGAGTTCGCAACGAGCAGAATGCACGAGGCTAGCAGCGGCGCAACTGCACCGCGGCGAAAGAACGACATACCCACACCTCAAAGACGCGCGTGCGCTTTCGCAAGAAGGCGCACAAGTTCATCGCCGCTGTCGTTCAGCGGCCATCCGGAGGACCCCTGGGTGGTCGGCGGCGCGAATGATCGCTTGGAGACACTTATCGAGACCGACCGGCAACCCCCCGTCGGAGCGGAACCAGAACGACGAGCTTCATCGTCTTCTCGGCCCTTCGTACCGCAAGCGCAAGAATCGCACCGCCGGAAGAGATGCGATATGCTCCTTCGATGTGCCACCGATGATCGTCGATCAGCGGGTCGAGCATGGAGAACGATCGCGGCGGCGCGCCGCATGTTGCGACAAAGGCACCGGTCTCGATACGCCCCACGACCATATCGCGATCGCCGGTCGCAAAGGCGGATCCCGAATGCCCGCTCAACAAAACTGCTCGGCCGTCGCGCCAGCAGACGGGATGCCCGACGACCGAGACGTCATGCCGATCGTCGCCGACTGCGAAATCGTCTCTGCCGAGCGCCCACGCTATACCGCCGCCTAGTCGGCGCGCTCTGCCGCTCGACCACATGACGGCCGTAACGGAGCCGGCATGTCGTACGCCTTGCGCCGAGACCTCGAAACCATCATCGTAACCGGCGACGCGATCTCCCACGATGTCCGTCGCGATCCCGTTTCCGACCACGCTCGCAGATCCCATGCTGAGGACGATGACTTGGTCGTGCGCGTCGTTGCTCGTCTCGTCTGCGGAGGACAGCTCGTTCGGCGATTCGTCCAGAACGTCCGCGACGAAGGCGATCGATGACCGCGACGCCGCCGCGACCCACACATTTTGGCGGCCAGCCGGGATCCCGGCCGGCACAGCATCAGCCCACACGGTCCCGGTCCAGATGAACGATGCCTCCGAGAAGCCGGCGTATGCGCCGCCGAAGGGAAACGCGAACGTTACGACCGGCGCGCCGCCGTCGGTCACGCAGACGTTTTGGATGTAGCCGCCGATGTAGCGATGCCGTCCATCAGCACTGGGCGCGTATGCGCGAGTATGATGCGCGATCAGCGCATCGGGAAGCGGTGGGAGCACGCGAGTTCGGCCGGTTGGGCGTGCGAGGAGAATCCGTCCCTCTGCGTTCGCCGAACCGCCGCCAGCCAACGCCGCCGCGACGGTTCCATCTCGGCCCATCGCGAACGTCGTCGGTCTCCGGTATGCTCGGGGCTCCCACAACTGTTGATACGAGCGCTGCGCGAGCGCCAGCGACATCCCGCGCGGGACGACGACGGGGCGCACGGCATAGAGCATCGCGACGAGCCCGGCGACCGGAAGCGGCATGGCCTACGGTTCGAGGTGCCTGCATCGAAGCTCTTCTCGCGAGACGAAAAGAGCCGCGTCCGATGACGCGGCTCTCTTCGTCGAGCTCGAGACCGAGAGCTAGAAGTTCTTGATCACCGAGACGCGGAGGTTGCGGGGCCCGATGACGTTCGCGTTCGTCAGGCCGACGTTGCCGTTGACCAGCGGGTACGCGACGCCGCCGTACTCCGTGATGTAGGGGTTGGGATACGCGCCGAACAGGTTGTCGACGTTCGCGTTGAGCGTCACGCCCGTCCCGCGCCCGCCGATCGGGAAGCGCGCGTCGAGGTGCGCGACCAGGAACGCCGGGACGTTCAGCGAGTTGTTGTTGCCGTAGTACTGCTCGCCGAAGCCCGCGTAGCCGCCGTTCGGGGTGCGGTAGTGCACCTCGAAGTAGCCCTGCGCGTACGGGATCGCGTGGTTGTTGATCGCGTTGAACGAGCCCGGCGTCCCGGCCGTCCCGCTGCCGACGTAGTTCTCGTTCGGCAGGATCGCGAGGTTCGTCCCGAGCGTCGAGCAGACGTTGTTCGTCGAGTAGAAGCAGGGCGGGATCGCGTACGGGAAGGCCCGCTGGAGCGCGCCCTGGATCTTGCCGCCGAACCCGATCGCCGGATCGCGCGTGAGCGCCATCTCGATCCCCTCGTACTTCGCGTTCGAGAGGTTCCGGTTCTGCGAGCTGAAGAGCGGGAGGAACGCCGGCGTCCCGGCCGGGCAGGCGCCGGTCGAGGTGACCGGCGCGAACGTCGTGCCGTTGTAGCATCCGTTCTGCTGGACCGAGGTGAAGAACTGGTTCTGCAGGTGCGACCAGTACACGTCGCTCGTGAGGACGGTCAGGCCGTCGCGGAACCGGAAGTCGCCGCCGAGATCCCACTCGAACGCGGTCTCCGGCTTGATCGTGCCGTTCGGCGCGTTGTTCGTGTAGAACGTCGGCGAGGAGGCGTTGTTCGCGCTCGGCGTCGTCGTCGCGCGGCTGAGGAAGTTCAGGTACGGCGGCGCGATCGCCGAGCCGATCGAGAACCGCAGCGAGGTGTCGCGGTTCGCGCGGTAGGTCAGCCCGAGCCGCGGGTCGTCGTGCCAGATCTTCTCGTCGAAGAACGTCGGGTTCGGGTTGGCCACGTTCGCCGTTCCGCCGATCGCCGGGATCCCGCCGTTCGGCGTGTAGTGGAAGTCGTACCCGTTGAGGTAGTTCGAGAGCGTGACGTTCGTCCGCGTCCCGAGGTTGAACTGGACGCGCGCGAGGATCGTGCGGTAGATCTCGTACGAGCCGACCGGGACGCCCGGGACGGTCGGCGCGTTCGGGTAGTCACGGGCCGTCGTGCGCGAGTTCGTCTGGTCGTACGCCAGCGTGAGGATCGTCCCGTTCTGGCCGACCGGGTGGTCCCACTCGAACGACGAGCCGTGCAGCGAGTCCGCCTCTTCCGCGCGGAAGTACTGCGGGCTCGTGTAGCCGGTGAACGGCATCGCCGCGCTGCCGCAGGTCACACCGTTGATCTTCGCGCCGGAGGCGATCCACCCGGTCGTCGGGCCGCCGCAGACGCCGCCGGACGGCGTGAAGAGCACGTTCGCCGTCTGGCCGTTGAACGGCGTCGAGGTCGGAAGCGGGCCCGTCGCCGAGCCGCAGTGCCCGCTGACCACCGCCTGTCCGGCCGGGCACAGGTTCACGGTGCCGTAGAGCTGGAGCGGGACGGTGAACGAGTCGAGCGGCGACTGCAGCGGGTTGTACTGCAGGCGGTTGATCGAGGCGGTGTAGTAGCGGGCGAGGATGTTGTCGTTCTTGTAGCCGGTGCGGATCTCCCATTGGAAGATCGGCTCGTTGTTGATCTCGAACTCCGTGTACGGATAGAACACGTTCTGGAACGTCTGCACGGGCCCCGGCGAGAGCCCCGTCGGTCCGGCGCTGTACGCCGCGCCCGGGACGAAGTTGTTGATGAACTGGTAGACGTGGTTCCCGTTCTGGTCGGTGTACGTCTGGCTGCCGAGGTAGCTCGCCGTGATCGACGTCGTCCCCGAGAAGTTGTACTTGAACTTCGCGAGTTCGTTCTTGTTGGTGAACGTCTGCGGCACTTTGAGGCAGCACGCGAGCAGCGTCGCGTTGACGAAGCTCGGGCTGTTCTGGACGCCGGGGACCGCGCTGCCGGAGGTCGTGAAGCCCGACTGCGCCTGGCCGTTGATCAGCGTCGAGGAGGAGACCGTCGTGAAGCCGGGCTGGTCGTAGAGCGGCCCGCGGTCGCCGACGATCGCGTAGTCGAAGATGAACCCGAACTTGCCGTGCGCCAGCGTGTTGCCGTAGCGGAAGTTCGAGAACGTCCCGTTGTACGAGTCGACGCCGAACTTGAACTGGCCCGTCGGCCGCGTCGGCACGTCGAGCGTGCGGAAGTTCACCGCGCCGTTGATCGCGTAGTTGATCTGGCCGAGGCTCGCGCCCGGGCCCTTCACCAGCTCGATCGACTGAAACGTGTCGGCGTTCAGGAACGAGGTCACGTAGTCGCCGAAGTTGCCGACCGCGAGCGGGTGGCCGTCGATCAGCGAGGAGGTCTCGAAGCCGAGGCCGCCGCGGATCGAGGGAAACGTGATCGCGCCCGGCGCGGCGTTCGTCGCGCTGGTCCCGGGGTGGTCGATGACGATCCCCGGCGTCTGGTCGAGGATGCGCTGGACCTGCTGCTGACCTTGGTCCTGGAAGGTCTGGTTGGTGACGGTCTGCACCGAGGCCGGCGTCGCGTTGAACGTCGAGCCGCGGACGCGCGTGGTGACGCGGCCGATCGTCTGCAGCGAGGTCAGCGTCGCCTGCTGCAACTGCACGTTGAGCGAGCTCGGCTGGCCGGCGACGACCGTGAAGTCCTGCTCCGTCGCGGTGGTGTAGCCGCTGCGCGTCGCGGTCACCGTGTAGACGCCCGGCGGAACGTTGGCGCGGTATGCGCCGCGCGCGTCCGTCGTCGTGGTGACTTCAACGGGGCCGCGGAAGCGCAGCGTCACGTTGGGAAGCGGGGCGCCGGAGTTGTCGGTGGCGATGCCGGTGACGGCGACGGTGGTCGCGGCGGCTGGGGCGGCCGGGGTCTGCGCCAAGGCCGGTGCCGTCCACAACGGTCCACCGAACAGCGCGAATAAACCTACGGCACCCAAGACGCGTGACGAACTGAGCACGTGTCCTCCTTCAGGAATGGGGGTAGTGCGGCGATACGAAGCCCGCCGAAGCCTAGCACCGCTTCATTAAGGAGCGAGTAAAGAGCTTCCCTGCGACCCTATGTACAGAAACTCACGCGAATCGGCCGAAGGCGGTCGCGGCCCGGGCCTGCAAGAGTGCCGCCGAGCCACGCTCGGAAAGGATCCCAGGTGCGTCTGTACCAGACCGCTGGCCCAGGCCGCGGCGCAAGGGACGCTGGTGGGCCGCGTCACGACGGCTGGCCGAGAGAGGGCTGGGCGGCGCCGTCCGGACGGCAACAGGAGCCGGCCGGCCCGCATCTACTCGGTGGTGGTGAACCGCGGCGGCTACCAGACCAGCCAGACCGACGACGTCGCGGTCGTCACGGGATCGGGCGTGCGCTGCTGAGCCAGCTCTCTCGCCGCATCGAGCCGGAAGACGTCGCCGCACGGGCGGAGAACCCTGGCCCGTGCCGCGACACTGGCTCTTCAAGTCGGAGCCCGAGAGCTACTCGGTCGACGACCTCGCGCGCGACGGCCGGACCGAATGGTCGGGCGTGCGCAACTTCCAGGCGCGCAACCTGATGCGCGAGATGCAGCCCGGCGATCTCGGCTTCTTCTACCACTCCAGCGTCGCGCCGCCGGGGATCGCGGGGATCGTCGAGGTCGCGGCCGTGGCGCACCCCGACTCCACGCAATGGAACAAGAGGTCCGAGTACTACGACCGCACCTCGCAGCGCGACGATCCCAAGTGGTGGTGCGTCGACGTCGCGTTCGTCCGCAAGCTCCCGCGCTACGTCCCGATCGACGAGCTCCGCGCGATCCCGCAGCTCGCCTTCATGCCGCTCCTGCGCAAAGGCCAGCGGTTGTCGGTGCAGCCGGTCTCCCCGCAAGAATGGAAGCTGATCCTCGCGCTCGCCGAAGACCCGGCACGATCGCCGTGACGATCACACCGCTTGGTAGCGTTTGAGGAAGATCTCCTGGGCGTTGACACGGGGCTCGCCGGGGAAGACGGTGCGGCGCTCGTAGCCGCCGTCGGGGCGGAGGATGCGCGCCTTCACGTTGTCGGCGAGGTGGACGTCGAGGATCTCCGCGCAGATCGTCTCGCGCAGCACCGGGTCGAGGACGGGGACGACCGTCTCGACGCGCCGGTCGAGGTTGCGGCCCATCCAGTCGGCGCTCCCGATGTAGACCTCGCGCTCGCCGCCGTTCGCGAACGCGAACATCCGCGAGTGCTCGAGGAACCGGCCGACGATGCTGCGGACGCGGATCGTCTCGCTCACCCCGGGGACGCCGGGCCGCAGCGCGCACATCCCGCGCACGATCAGGTCGATCGGGACGCCGGCGCGCGAGGCGCGGTAGAGCGCCTGGATGATCCCCGCGTCGCTGATCGCGTTGAGCTTCGCGACGATCCCCGACGGCCGCCCCGCCAGCGCGTGCTCGGTCTCGCGGTCGATCAGCTCCTCGAACCCCGTCCGCAAACCGTGCGGGGCGACCATGAGCTGCTCGTAGGTGTCGGCTTTCGAGAACCCGGTCAGCGCGTTGAAGAGCTGCGTCGCGTCGCTGCCGAGGTCGGCGCGGCACGTGAAGAGCGAGAGGTCGGTGTAGACGCGCGCGGTGCGGTCGTTGTAGTTCCCGGTGCCGAAGTGCATGTAGCGCCGGATCCCGTCGGGCTCGTTGCGCACGACCAGCGTCACCTTCGCGTGCGTCTTCAAACCCGCGAGCCCGTAGACGACGTGGACGCCCTCGCGCTCCAGCGTCCGCGCCCAGTGGATGTTGTTCTCCTCGTCGAAGCGCGCCTTGAGCTCGATCAAGACGGCGACCTGCTTGCCGTTCTCGGCCGCCTCCATGAGCGCCGCGACGACGGGCGACGTTCCCGACGTCCGGTAGAGCGTCTGCTTG
>DATHLL010000160.1:0-5402 GCA_035488195.1 Candidatus Elarobacter sp.
GGAGGTCAAGCCCGCCGCGAGGCCGCGGCGTCCGGCGAACCACTTCAGCGCGTTGCCGATGCAGGTGCCGTAGACGATCCCGGCGCCGATCCCGGCGACCACGCCGCCGGCGTACAGCACCGCCAGCGTGTGCGCGTTCGCATCGATGACCCATGCGAGACCGGCGAGAACACCGCCGATCGCGACCATGATGCGCGGCCCGTAGCGGTCGACCAGCGCCGCCTCGAACGGGACGAGCCACGTCTCGACCAGCACGAACACCGTGAACGAGACCTGGATCGCCGCGCGGCCCCAGCCTTGCGCCAGCGCGATCGGATCGACGAAGACGGTCCAGCCGTACTGCAGGTTCGCGATCATCGCCATGCAGACGATCCCCGCGATGAGCTGAACCACCGGCTTGCGCAGAGCTGTCTCCATCCGTTCAGACCTTTCCGGCGAGTGCCGGGGCGGCGGCCCGCTCACGCTGCTCGCGCAGCGTCGTGTCGAGCAGCTTGGTGAGGGTGTACACGTGGCGTGAGGCGGGGACGCCGACGTTCAGCACCCCGCCGAGCTCGACGACCGCACCGAGCATCACGTCGAGCTCGAGCGGACGCCCCGCCTCGACGTCTTGCAGCATCGAGGTCTTGTGCTCGCCGACGCGGCGCGCGCCGTCCATCCGCTTGTCGATCGAGACCGAGAGCGTCACGCCGAGCGCGTGCGCGAGCGCCTGCACTTCTTCCATGATCTGCCGGACCAGCGCCTCGGCCGCCGGATCGCGCATCATTCCGGCGATCGTCGCGCGGGTCAGCGCGGAGATCGGGTTCAGCGCCGCGTTGCCGAGAAGCTTCAGCCAGATGTCGGCGCGCAGCTCACGCTCGACCGGCGCTTTCAAGCCGCCGGCGACGAACGCGGCCGCGATCTCGTCGAGGACGGGATCGTCCGCGCGATCGGGGCGCCCCAGCGAGAACCGCGTCCCTTCGACGTGGCGGATCACGCCGGGCGACTCGATCTCGGTCGAGGAGTAGATCACGCAGCCGACGACGTTGTCGGGATCGAACGCCGACGCGAGGACGCCGCCGGGATCGACCGTCTGCAGCACGAGCCCCTCGTGCGGTCCGCCGTGCCGCTGGAAGTACCACCACGGGATCCCGTTCTGCATCCCGACGACGCGCGTGCGCGGGCCGAGCAGCGTGCGGATCTGCGGCAGCACCGGGACGATCTGATGCGCTTTGAGCCCGATGATCACGCAGTCGACCGGGCCGATCGAGGTCATGTCGTCGGTCGCGGGGACGCGCGCGGAGAAGTCGCCGCGCTCGGAGCGCACCTCGACGCCGCGCTCGCGGATCGCGGCGAGATGCGGACCGCGCGCGACCAGCGTCACTTCGGCGCCGCCGCGCGCGAGCGCCGCGCCGACGTACGCGCCGATCGCCCCGGCGCCGACCACCGCGTAGCGCGAGACGCTCGGCGACGCCGCCACCTACAGCACCCCGGCGGCGCGCAGGGCGCCCGCGTCCGTCCCTTTCCAGCCGATCTCGGACAAAATTTCTTCGCTGTGCTCGCCCAGCAGCGGCGAGCGCGTGATCTCCACCGGCGTGTCGGAGAGATTCAGCGGGCACCCGACCGTCACGAACGTCCCGCGCTCCGGATGCTCGACCTCGGCGATCATCCCGCGCGCGCGGAGCGACTCGTCGGCGTAGAGGTCCTTGGTGCTCATGATCGGGCCGCACGGGACGTCGATCGAGTTCAGCTTGTCGAGCACCTCGAACTTGGTGTAGTGCTGCGTGAACTGCTCGACGATCCCGAACACTTCGTCGAGGTGCGGCAGCCGCGCCTCCGGCGTCGCGAACGCCGGATCGTCGGCGAGCTCCGGGCGCCCGATCAGCTTCGCGAGCGGCGCCCAGACGTGCGGCTGGATGATCATGTAGACGTAGTCGTTCGGGCCGCCGGGCGAGCACCGCAGCGCCGCGCCGGGCTGTCCGCCGCCCGACGCGTTCCCCGAGCGCGGGACGTAGTCGCCGAACTCCTTGTTCGGGTACTCCCGCAGCGGGCCGTGGAAGAGCCGCTGGTGATCGCGCATCTTCACCCGGATCAGGTTCAGCACCGAGTCCTGCATCGCGACGGTGACGCGCTGACCGCGCCCGGTGTGCGTGCGCTGGAAGAGCGCGGCCAGGATCGCGGCGACCATGTGGATCCCGCTCCCGGAGTCGCCGATCTGCGGCCCGGTGCTAGTCGGCGGACCGTCGGGGAAGCCGGTCGTGCTCATCCCGCCGCCCATCGCCTGCGCGACCGTCTCGTACGCTTTGAAGTCCTCGAACTTGCCGGCGCCGAAGCCTTTGATCGAGGCGTAGACCATGCGGGGGTTGAGCTCGTGGATCTTCTCCCAGGTGAAGCCTTGGCGGTCGAGCACGCCGGGGCCGAAGTTCTCAACCAGCACGTCGCAGTGCTCGATCAGCTTGGTGAAGATCGCCTTGCCGTCGGCGCTCTTCGTGTTGAGCGTGATGCTGCGCTTGTTGCAGTTCAGCATCGTGAAGTAGAGGCTGTCGACGTCGGGGAGGTCGCGGAGCTGGCCGCGCGTGATGTCGCCGCGGCCGGGGAGCTCGACCTTGATGACGTCGGCGCCGAGCCAGCCCAGGATCTGCGTGCACGACGGCCCCGCCTGGACGTGCGTCATGTCGAGGACCTTGATCCCGTCGAGCGCCTTGCGCATCACCTGCCCGCCGGACTCGCCGTTGACGCTCATCCGGCCGCCGTTTGCTCGCTCCCGAATCGATCCCTGCGCGGGCGCAGCGCCGGGCGACGACCACGGCGAACAGCGCTGCATGTGCGTCGCCCACGGCAGAGCCGCGTTCTTCTCGCGCCCCGCCTTCCTCGGCATCCTCGCGGGCGCCGCTGCCCCGCTGCTCGGCGGGGCGGCCGGACTCGAGGACGCCGCGGCGGCTGCGGGCGCTCCGCGCGTCGCGCTCCCCGAGCCGCGCCTCCCGCTGACGCGCGCGAACGCCGCCGCCGCCTCGCTGGCGCGCGTCTCGAACCTGGTCGCCGCGACGTACGCGCGCGTCGAGGCGCTGATCGGCTCGGTCCAGGACGGCGCACTGCGCGATGATCTGTACGACCTCGTGCGCAATCCGCGCGCGCTGTACGCAGCAAAGCATCCCACGCCGGCGCAGCGCGCGGCGGTACGTGACGCGCTGGCACGGGAAGGGTTCGTCGCGGCGGACGCGCCGGTGCGCGGGATCTTCCCCCCTGGCACGGAGCCGGAGGCGACGGCGTCGGTGCAGCCGTTCTGGGCCGCGCCCGGCTCGGGCGAAGGCTCGCATCACGATTATCCCGGCGGGCTCGCGATGCACGAGGCGTTCAACGCGGCAATCGCGACCGGTTTCGTCTCGCAGTACGACGCGCACTACTTCGGCGGGCGGCCGACCGTCTCGCGCGATACCGCGATCGCCGCCGCGCTCTATCACGACGTGATGAAGACCGTCGTCTTCGGCTGGAACGACGACGGCACGGTCTTCGACGAGCTGACGATCGCGGCGACCGGCGGCCACCACGTGCTCTCGGGCGCCGAGGCGATCGCGCGCGGCCGCGACGCGCGCTTCGTGACGACGCTGCTCTCCGCGCATGCCGCGCCTTCGCTCGGCGACGAGGCGAAGGTCGTCGCGTGGTGCCGCGCCGCGGCGATCGTCGCGAACGTCGACCCGGTCGCGTACGGCCTCGTGCGGCGCGAAGGATCGGGGTATGCGCTCGCCGCCGACCCGGCTCCGCTCGAGGCGTTCGTGAACCACCTGAGCGACCACGACTACGTGATCTCGGTCCACGCGATGCACGTCGTCGCCGCGCGCCTGCAGCAGCGCTGGAATCGTCAACCCGCTCTGACACGGCTCGCGCCGACGTTCCCCTGGTACCGCACGATGCTCCTGACGCGCACCAGCGCGATCGCGCTCTACGACATGCTAGCCCGCAACGGCGCCGACGCCTTCGACCGCACGGTGACGCGCGTCGAGTCGCAGCTCGCGCCGCTGCGCGTCTGACGGCGCTGCCACGCCAGTTCGACATCGCATGCCATCTCGACCGCCCGAGACGTTTCCGACCGGAGCGTGATGCGGAGGTCAGCGTTCGACCGAGTCTAGGCAGCTATGGCGGGTCGACAGTAACATGCGCGATGTCCGTGCACAGAACCGGCGGCGCCACTTCGGTCCCCTCTTTCTTTGCGGTCTCCAGAAATCCCAGGATGAGCTCGCGCGTGCGCTCAAGCACTTCTTCTCGCGTTCGAGCATGAGTCGACGCGAAGTCCAGTGCAGGAACATACGTCACGAAGTAGCCGTTCTGCTCTTCGATGACGATCGGGTACGTCCGGCCGGCATACATCCCGCGATCATTTACCGGCGAGACGTCCGAGCTGTGCCTCCAAACGGCCAAATATGCTTCTCCGACGGCGAGCGAGGAACGCCTATCCTACCCGGGGTGGAAACACGACACGGCCACCGACGCAGCGCTGCCGGAGCTCATCAGCGAAGAATGTCGATTTCCACAACATCGCCGCCATCGATTCCCGTGACGGTGACACGCACATCGATTACTGCGGTGCCTGCGCAAACAGCGCGTCGGCGCCGACGCCGCGGCCGGCGTGCCGGGGCGGAACGGGTCGCAACCTGCGCGCCCGCCGTAGGACCGTGCGGGGCGCTTGACAGAATACTAACGGTCTCCACGTGCCCGCCCTCCGTTCGCGCGCCTGAGCTTGACCGCAAGCTCACGCTCAAACCCATATCCTCTCCCCCAGACAACAGTCCTCAGTGTCTCAAGCCGCTACATTCCTCTACGGAACCGGGTGCCAAGATTCCTTGGCAACGCCTGCCAGGAATCAGCTTCCTCCCGGGCTCGGCACTCGACTCGATGAGCGAGACCTTCGCCCAGCGGCTCCGGCGGCTCCGCAATAGTCACGGGTATAGCGTTGCGGACCTCGCTACGACGGTCGGGGCTTCCGAAGGCACCATCCGGCAGCTCGAAAACGGCAGCGTAAAGTCGCCCAGCTTTCTGCTCGGGATTCGCTTGGCCGAACGTCTCGACGTGGACGCGCGCTATCTCGCCCTTGGGGAAGGGTCGACATATTCGGAGCGAATGGACTCGCTTGAGCGCCGGCTCGCGAAGATCGAGGAGCGGCTCGCGACTCTGCCGTCGTCACGCCGCTGAGCAACAGCCGTTCTCTACGCGGCGGAACGTTCTCCGAACAGCCGGCCGAAACGGGCGCCGAACGCATCGGGGTCGAGGTTCGTCTGGGCCGAGAGCCGCGAGAGGCGCGGCTCGGTGAGGTCGGGTTCTTCGAGCCGGATCATGTACTTGCGGGCGACCTCGTAGGACTCGGTCGTCACGTCGACCATGCGGACGCGGATGCGGCCGGTCTCGGGGTCGAGCATCGACTCCAGCGTCAC
>DATHLL010000161.1:0-2976 GCA_035488195.1 Candidatus Elarobacter sp.
AACTTCAAGCCTTACCTCACAAACCTCATCGCGGCGATGCAGCGGCTGCGCCGCGACCTGTACGGAGAGACGTCATGAGCACCTACCGCGCACCGTTGCGCGACATGCAGTTCGTCCTGCGCGAGCTCGCGGGCGTCGAGGAGATCGCGAAGCTCCCCGGCTACGAGGACACCACCGACGTGCTCGACGCGATCCTCGACGAAGCGTCGACGTTCGCGACCGAGGTGTTGGACCCGCTCAACCAGAGCGGCGACAAGGAGGGCTGCACGTGGAACGACGGCGTCGTGACGACGCCGAAGGGCTTCAAGGAGGCGTACAAGCAGTTCGCGCAGGCGGGCTGGATCGGTCTGCCGGTCCCGGCGGAGTACGGCGGACAGGGTCTGCCCTCGATCATGCTCGGGCCGACGCTCGAGATGTGGAACGCCGCCAACGTCGGGTTCGCGAACGGCCCGCTGCTGAACCAGGGCGCGATCGAGGCGATCGAGCAGTTCGGCAGCGACGAGCAGAAGCAGACGTACATCCCGAAGCTCGTCAGCGGCGAGTGGACCGGGACGATGTGCCTCACTGAGCCGCAGGCCGGCTCCGACCTCGCGCAGGTTCGCACGAGCGCGACGCCCGACGGCGACCGCTACCGCCTCAAAGGGCAGAAGATCTTCATCACGTTCGGCGAGCACGACATGGCGCCGAACATCATCCATCTCGTGCTGGCTCGTCTGCCGGGCGCGCCCGAGGGGACGAAGGGCATCTCGATGTTCATCGTCCCGAAGGTGCTGGTGAACGCGGACGGCTCGCTCGGCGAGCGCAACGACGTGAAGTGCGCCGGGATCGAGCACAAGATGGGGATCAACGCGAACCCGACCTGCACGCTGAACTACGGCGAGGCCGGTGAGGGCGCGATCGGCTACCTGGTCGGCGAGGCGAACCGCGGCCTCGAATACATGTTCGTGATGATGAACGCCGCGCGCTTCAGCGTCGGCGTGCAGGGGCTGGCGATCGCGGACCGCGCGTACCAGCACGCGGTCGAGTACGCGAAGGAGCGGATCCAGTTCCGCGACGCGGCGTCGCGCGATCCCAAGCCGGTCGCGATCATCAAGCACCCCGACGTGCGCCGCATGCTGCTCTGGTGCAAGGCGAACGTCGAGGCGATGCGCGCGCTGGCGTACGTCACCGCGGCCTCGCTCGACTACGCGCACAAGAGCGAGGACGAGGCGGTGCGCAAGGAGCACCGCGCGTTCGTCGAGCTGATGATCCCGGTCGTCAAGGGCTGGCTCACCGAGCGCGCGCAGGACGTCTGCTCGACGGCGCTCCAGGTCTTCGGCGGGATGGGCTACATCGAGGAGACCGGGATCGCGCAGCAGTACCGCGACGTGCGGATCACGACGATCTACGAAGGGACGACCGGGATCCAGGCGCTGGACCTCGTCGGTCGCAAGCTGGTCCGCGACATGGGCGCGAGCGCGACCAAGGTGCTCAAGCAGATCGGGAAGTTCGCGAAGGAGCTCGAGTCCTCGGAGAACGCCGAGGTGAAGGCGCTCGCGGCGCCGCTCGCCGAGGCGACGAAAGCGCTCGGCGAGACCGCGCAGTTCATCGGGATGTCGGCGATGGGCGACCTGCACAAGGCGTTCGCAAACTCGGTCCCGTTCCTGAACTTCTTCGGGATCGTCGCCGGCGGCTGGCAGCTCTTCCGCGGCGCGAAGATCGCCGCCGAGAAGATCGCGGCCGGCGACTCCGACCCGTTCTACGCGGCGAAGATCCAAACGGCGACGTTCTACGCGCACAACGTGCTCTCGCAGAGCGCGTGGCTGCAGAAGCAGATCACCGAGGGCTCGGGCGACGTGATGGCGGGCAGCGACGAGTTCTTCGAGGTCGAGCGCCGCGCGCTGGCGACGGCCTGACGTTTCTCACGCAGACGAACACACGACGAAAGAGACGATGACGAACACCACCACGCCTCAGCGCGTGAAGCAGGCCGATCTCGGCGACGGGATCCGGCTGCTCACGCTCGACAATCCTCCGGTCAACGCGCTCTCGTTCGCGCTCTCCGGCGAGCTGGTGCCGCTGATCGCGGCGGCCGACGCCGACCCGAACGTGAAGGCGGTGATCGTCACCGGCGCGGGCGGCGCGTTCTTCAGCGCCGGCGCCGACGTGAACGACTTCGACACCGAGCCGGGTCCGGACACGAAGACCGTGCGCGACGTCGTCGCGGCGGTCGACAAGAGCCCGAAGACGTGGATCGCCGCGATCGACGGGAACGCGCTCGGCGGCGGCTTCGAGCTGGCGCTGGCGTGCGACTACCGCGTCGCGACGAAAGGCTCGCGGCTCGGGCTCCCCGAGATCAAGCTGGGCCTGCTGCCGGGCGCCGGCGGGACGCAGCGGCTGCCGCGGCTGATCGGCGCGAACGACGCGCTGCAGATCATGCTGAAGGGCGAGAACGTCAAGGCGCCCGACGCGCTCGCGAAGGGGATCCTCGACGAGATCGCCGCCGGCGACGTCGTCGACGCCGCGAAGAGGTTCGCGGGCAAGCCGAAGCGGCGCATCAGCGAGCGGAAGGCCGAGCTCGGCGTGGCGAATCTCGGGCTGTTCGCGACGCCGTTCGTCGTCGCGCAAGCGCACATGATGGTTCCGCCCGAAGAGAACGGCGGCTACGCCGCGCACAAGCTGATCGACGCCGTGCAGGCCGCGATCGAGCTGCCGTTCGAGCGCGGGATCGCGCGCGAGGCGCGGCTGTTCGACGAGCTGGTCCGCTCGGCGCCGTCCGCGGCGCTGCGGCACGTCTTCTTCGCCGAGCGCGAGCTCGGCAAGGTGCCGGGCCTCCCGAAGACCGAGCCGCTCGACATCAAGAAGGCGGCGGTGATCGGCGCCGGGACGATGGGGACCGGGATCGCGATCGTCTTCGCCGAGGCCGGGATCCCGGTCACGGTGATCGAGACGAAGGACGAGGCGGTCGAGAAGTCCCGCGAGATGATCTTCGGGATG
>DATHLL010000162.1:0-10473 GCA_035488195.1 Candidatus Elarobacter sp.
GGGTTCTCGGCGGTGACGACGGAGACGAGGACCGAGCGGTGGAGGTCGGCGCGCAACTCGATCGGGAGCGGGAAGAAGAGCGCGACGTAGAGGACGGCCCAGATGCCGATCAGCGCTTTCACTGCGCCGACGGCGGCGCCGCCGAGCGCGTTGCCGAGGCCGATCACCGGCAGCTTCGCGATCCGCGAGAGCACGCCGGCGATCACCAGCAGCGCCACGTAGACGATCACAGCGAACGAGATCATCCCGGCGATGTGCGCGCTGCCGCGGTCGAGGTGGAAGAACTGGCGCATCGCGGAGTCGAGCACGCCGGGATAGTGCAGCGCCGCCCAGATCGCCGCCGCGAGCGCGACGAAACCGCCGACCTCGCCGACGAAGCCGCGCTTGAAGCCCTTCAGCGCGAACACCAGCGCGATCGCGCCGATGACGAGGTCGGGCCAGGTCACGTGCGCGGCGTCGCGCCGAACCGCTCGCGCAGCACGGCGACGATCCGCTGCATCGCGGCGTCCGCGTCCTCGTCGGTGAGCGTCTTCTCGTCGCTCTGCAGGACGATGCGCAGCGCGAGCGATTTCTTTCCCTCGCCCGCCTGCGGGCCGCGGTACTCGTCGAAGACCGTCGCGCTGCGCGCCAGCGGCTCGCCGAGCACCGCATCGGTCACGTCGCCGGCGAGGACGTCGAGCGCGACGATCACCGCGAGGTCGCGCTCGACCGGCGGGAACTTCGAGGGCGCGAGGTACTTCGGCGCGGCGTACGCCGGCAGCGACTCGACGAACAGCGTCGCGAGCGCGGTCGTCTCCGCGACGTCGTACGCGCGCGCGAGCCGCGGATCGACGACGCCGACGTAGCCGACGACCGTCTCGCCGGCGCGCAGCGCGGCCGTCTTCCCGGGATGGAGACCCGGCATCGTGCCGCGCTCGACACGCGCGTCGTTCCCGGTCACGCGGCGCAGCACCGCGAGCAGATCGGACTTCAGCCGTCCGAACGCGCTCTCGCCGTGTCCCGAGCTGGTCGAAGCGCCGGCGTGGATCGCCGTCAGGTGCACCGACTCGATCGGGTCCGCGGCGCCGCCGTTCGACGCGACGGCGTTCGATGCGGCGCCGTTCGCGAAGACGTGGCCGAGCTCGAAACGCCGGTACGGGCGGACCGTCCGGTCGCGCGCGGCGAACTCGAGCAGCGCCGGCATCAGCGAGAAGCGCATCCAGCGCTGGTCTTCGCTCAGCGGGTTCACGATCTCGACCGGCTCGCCCACCGCGATGCCGTTGTCTCGCCACGTCTGCGCGACGCTGCCCGGCTGCAGCGAGAGCGAGAGCACTTCGGTGTATCCGAGCCCCGCGAGCAGCGTCGCGAGCTCCATCTCGCGGTCGAACTCCGCAGAGTCGACGTCCTGCGGCGCGACCGACGGAACCTCCGCGCGCACGCGATCGTATCCGACGACCCGCGCGACCTCTTCGACGAGATCGGCGGCGATCTGCACGTCGCCGCGCCAGTACGGCGGCGTCACGGCGAAGCCGTCGCCGGAACGCTCGACGCGGAACCCGAGCGACGTCAACGCGCGTTCGATCTCGTCCGCGCTCAGCGCGAACCCGAGCAGCCGTTCCACCTCGCGTCCCGGCAGCACCGCAGGCGCTTCGGTCGCGGGCTTTCCGGCGGCGCGCGGCATCCGGACGCTCCCGCCCTCTTGCTCGAGCAGCCGCGCCGCGCGCGCCGCACCGAGATCGGAGAGCGCAAGCGGCAGCGACTTCTCGAATCGGCTCGACGCCTCGGTGCGCAGCTTCAGCATCGTCGAGGCGCGGCGGATCCGCGGTCCGGTCCAGGTCGCGGCCTCGATCAGCACCTCGGTCGTCGTGTCCTCGACCTCGCTGCGCTGCCCGCCCATGATCCCGGCCAGCGACGTCGGCCCCTCCTCGTCGGCGATCACGATCGCGCGCGGGTCGAGCGTCCGTTCCTGCCCGTCGAGCGTGACGAACCGCTCCCCGTCGCGCGCGTCGCGCACGATCAGGTGCTTCCCCGCGACGCGGTCCCAGTCGAAGAAGTGCAGCGGCTCGCCGAGCTCGAGCATCACGAAGTTCGAGACGTCGACGAGGTTGTTCAGCGGGCGCTGTCCGGCGAGCGCCAAGCGAATCCGCATCCACGCTTTCGCCGGGCGCACGCGCAGGCCGCTCACGCGCTGGTGGACGAAGCGCTTGCAGTCGACCGTCTCGATCGTCACGCGCGCGTCGTCGGGGCCGTCTTCGTACAGCACCTGCGTCGCCGGCTCGCGCAGCGCGACGCCGAACGACGCCGCGAGCTCGCGCGCGAGCCCGACGATCGAGAGCGCGTCCGGACGGTTCGGCGTCACGTCGACCTCGAGCACCGGCTCGTTCAACCGAAAGTGCGAGATCGCGTCGGTCCCGAGCGGGATCGACGGATCGAGCTGCATGATCCCGTCCTCGAACCACTCCGCCGGCAGCCCGATCTCTTCGGCGGAGATCAGCATCCCCTCGGAGTCGATGCCGCGCATCTTCCGCGGCGCGATCTTCAAGCCGCCGGCCAGCTCGGCGCCGATCCGCGCGACCGGGACGGTCTGTCCTTCGGCGACGTTCGTCGCGGCGGTCGCGATCAGCAGCGTCTTTTCGCCGCCGACGTCGATCGTGCAGAGCTGCAGCCGGTCGGCGTTCGGATGCCGCTCGAGCTTGGTGATCCGGCCGACGACGACGTTCGTCAGCCGCGGGCGCGTCTCGACGTCGTCGACCGGAAAGCCGAGCGCGGCGAGCCGCGCGACGACCGCGTCGGGATCGTCGGGCAGATCGGCGTAGTCGCGCAGCCAGGCCAGCGGGACGCGCATCAGGCGAGCTCCTCCGCGAACCCGGGCGCGTTCTCGATGAACGCGCGGATGTCGTTGACGTCGTGCCGCTTCATCGCGATCCGCTCCAAGCCGCAGCCGAACGCCCAGCCCGTCACCGCGCCGGGATCGTAGCCGACCGCGCGCAGCACGTTCGGATGGACCATCCCGCTTCCGCCGAGCTCGATCCAGCCGCTCCCGCCGCAGGTTCGGCACGTCCTTTCACCCTGAGCCTCTCGAAGGGTGCCTTCGCCGCCGCACGCGGGACACTTCACGTCGATCTCCGCGGACGGTTCGGTGAACGGGAAGAACGAGGGCCGGAACCGCACGTCGGCCGACGGGCCGAACAGCTCGCGGCACATCCCGACCAGCATCCCTTTCAGATGGCCGAAGTGGATGCCGCGGCCGACCATCAGCCCTTCGACTTGGTGGAACATGTAGAGGTGCCGCGCGTCGATCGCGTCGCGCCGGTACGCCTTGCCGGGGACGATGATCGCGATCGGCGGACCGTGCTTGCGCATCGAGCGCACCTGCATCGGCGAGGTGTGCGTGCGCAGCACGAGATCGGGCCGCAGGTAGAACGAGTCGAGCCCCTCGCGCGCGGGATGATCGGGCGGGATGTTGAGCGCGTCGAAGTTGTTCGCGTCGGTCTCGATCTCCGGGCCGAGCACGACCGCGAACCCGTGCCGCGTGAAGTAGCGCGCGACGTCCATCGCGACGCGGCGCACGGGATGGACCGCGCCGATGTTCGCCGGCGGACCCGGGAGCGTGACGTCGATCGTGTCCTCGAGCGACCGCTCCACCGCGGCGCGCTCCACGCGCGCGAGCGCATCGCTCAGTTCGGCTTCGAGCGCTTGGACCGCCTCGTTGATGATCTTGCCGGCGCCCGGGCGCTCCGGCGGCGGCAGCTTGCCGATCCCCTTGCGCACCTCGGTGATCGCGCCGCTGCGCCCGAGAAACGCCACGCGAACCTCGTTCAACGCGGTTTCGTCGGACGCGCGCGCCACCGCGTCGCGGAAGCGCGCGGCCAGCGACGCGAGGTTCGCTTCGAGTTCAGTCATGCCGGTCGTGGTCATATGCAAACGCGAACGCCCAGTCCTGGAGGACCGGGCGTTTCGCACACTCTCTTCTTGGAATCACCCTCGCCGGGCGAGGATCCCCGCGTTCGTTCAGTTCGCGGGACTGGGATGCAATTGCCGGTACATCAGGTACGCGCTGATCGAGCCCGTGGTGCTAAACAATTTCCAGAATACGTCGGAGGTGCGCATGTGCGTCGGCGGTTCCCTCTCCTGTCTTCGGTGCGCGCTGGTTCGCGGTCGGCACGGGTGAGTATAGCACCAGCCTTGTGTGCCGCCAAGTCTTGACAGATCAGGCTTTTTCGGCGACTTGACAAGGGTCTTGACAACGCGAGGCTTCGTACAGGACGATGCTTCCCGCGACCGCCGCATTCAAACTCTCGGTCGCTGACCGCTGGGGTATCCGCACCGCGCGGTCCCAGCGAGGGAGCCAGTCGCGGACCCCGCGCCGCTCGTTCCCGACGGCCAGCACGGCGCCGGCCGGGAGCGCGCTCGCGCCCAGCTCCTGACCCTCGACGTCGGTCGCCACCACCGGCCGTCCCGCCGCGGCCGCGGCGGCGAGGACCTCGTCGGCATCGGCCTGCGCCACCGGGAGCCGGAAGAGCGAACCCATCGCGGCCCGGACGACCTTCGGGGCGAACGGATCGGCCCCGCCGCGCCCGAACAGCACGCCCGCCGCGCCGAACGCCTCGGCCGAACGGACCAGCGTCCCGGCGTTGCCCGGATCGCTCACCCCCGCCAGCAGCAGCACCGGCCCCGGGCGCGCCAGGACGTCGCCGATCGTCGTCGACGGCAGGTCGAAGACCGCCAGCAGCCCCGAGGGCGTCTCGAGGTCGGAGAGCCGCGCGAAGGCCCGCTCCGGGACGAGGTAGACGGACGTTCCGGCGGCCTCCCAGCGCCCGGGATCGAGGGCTCCCAGCGCCTCGGGAGTCGCGTAGATCTCGCGCGGGCGGAGGCCGCTGCGCGCCGCCTCCTCGAGCAGCGTCGGGCCTTCGGCGGCGAACCGGCCGGCCTCGCGGCGGCCGCGCGGCGTCCGCAGCTCGCGGACGGCGGCGAGCCGGGGGTTGTGCGGGCTCAGCTCGGTCGGCACGTCGACCGGCGTTCGACGGGCTCCGGACGGGCCTCTCCACGCGGAGTCCGCCGCGCCCCGTGGAAACAGGTCCGGCCGTGAAGGACAGCCGCGTCGCCGAGATCGCCTGGATGACCGTCATCGCGATCGTCGTCGCGGCCGGCGGGAACGTCGTGCTCGGGATGCTCGCCGAACGCCGCGCGTTCGGGGCGGTGCTGCTGCTGGTCGTCGTCGTGCTCGCGCTGCTGAACCTGCGGCGCGCGTTCGTCGCGAACGCGCCGACGGCGCGGATCGACCTGACCAAGGCGGCGACGTATCTCGCCGCGGCGGTCCTCGCCTTCGTCGCGATCGGCTTGCACGTGCACTGGGCGATCGGCGCGACGATCGCCGCGGCGGAAGCCGCAATCGTGTTCGACATCGTCACCATCGCCGCGCGGCCGAAGTCCGCGCCGGGAGAAGAGATCACCTAATGCCGGTTTTCGTCACGGGCGGTACGGGTTACGTCGGGAGCAGCGTCGTGCGTGAGCTGCGCCGCCGCACGCACACGGTGCGCGCGCTCGCGCGCAGCGAGGAGGCGGAGCGCAAGCTGCGCGCGCTCGGCGCCGAGCCGGTGCGCGGCGAAATGCGCGATCTCGACACGTTGCGCGCCGAGGCCGCGCGCGCCGACGCGGTCGTGCACTGCGCCGTCGAGTACTCGAACGACGGGGTGGCGGTCGAGCGCGCGGCGCTCGAGGCCCTGATCGACGCGCTCCCGGCCGGACGCGCGTTCGTGTACACGAGCGGCGTGTGGGTCTACGGCTCGCGCGGCGACGCCGTCGTCGCGGAAGACGCACCGCTCGTCCCGCTCGAGCTCGTCGCGTGGCGCCCGGCGCACGAAGCGCTCGTCCTCGCGCAGGACGGCCGGCTGCGCGCGATCGTGATCCGTCCCGGGATCGTCTACGGCGACGGCGGTGGGATCCCGGGCGGGATGGTCGCCGACGCGCGGAAGGGTGCGCTGCGCGTCGTCGGCGACGGCGCGAACCGCTGGCCGACCGTCCGCCACGACGCGCTCGCCGAGCTGTACGGCGCGGCCGTCGACACGCGGACGGCGCGCGGCGTCTACAACGCGCAGCGCGGCGCGTCCGTCCCGTACATCGAGATCGCGCACGCCGCGTCGCGCGCCGCGGGCGGGGACGGGACGGTCGAGCACATCATGCTCGACGACGCGCGCGCGCAGATGGGACCGTACGCCGACGCGCTCGCGTGCGATCTGCAGACCGACTCCACGCGCGCGGCGCGCGAGCTCGGCTGGGAGCCGCACCGCCCGACGCTGCTCGAGGAGCTCGCGAACACGGCGGTCATCTGATGGAGCTGCTGGGAACGAAGCGCATCTACCAAGGGAAGGTCGTGAACCTGCGCGTCGACACGCTGCGCGGCGCGAGCGGGAAGCCGCACGACGTCGAGGTCGTCGAGCACGCGGAGGCGGTCGCGGTGATCGTGCGGCCGACGCCGCGCGAGATGCTGCTGGTGCGTCAGTACCGCCACCCGCTCGCGCGGGAAAACTGGGAGATCGTCGCGGGCGGGATCGACGACGGCGAGTCGCCGGAAGAGGCGGCGGCGCGCGAGCTGCGCGAGGAGACGGGCTACGTCGCGCACCGCGTCGAGCGCTTGTGGTCGGCGTTCTCGGCGCCGGGGTTCTGCGACGAGCTGCTGCACTTCTGCGCCGTCGACGGCTACGACGTCGGCGAGCGCGAAGGCTTCGACGAAGGCGAGGAGGAGATGCAGCTCGGGATCTTCGCGATCGACGAGCTGTGGCGGAAGATCCGCGCCGACGAGCTGCCCGATGCGAAGACGCAGGTCGCGGTGCTGTGGGCGCGCGGCGCGCGGAGCTAGTCGTCGCGCTGCAGTCGGCGCTGATGCGCGCGGTCGGCGAGTTCGGCGAGGACCCGGCATTCGAGCCGCACCGCGCGCGCGTCCTCGCCACCGCCGCGGCACTCGACTACGTGCTGATGCTCGCGAGCGGGACGGCGGGCGTGCGGATCCCGGAGCGCGACGCCGAGCGCGCGATGCGGGAGGGGATCGCGCGCGGCGTCGACGATCTGCTCGCGGCGGCCGGCGCGATCGCGAAGAGCGGAACGCCGCCGGCGCGCGCGTTCGCGCGCGAGGCGGGCGCCTCGCTCCGCGCCGTGGTGCGCGCGGAAGGGCTCGAGAGCGACGAGCGCACCTTCGGGCTGATCGCGCTCGCGAACGCGTGAGCGCGGCGTTCGACCGCGACGCGCTGCTGCGCTCGCTCGACGAGGACGAAGCGCATCTGCTCGGCGACGAGATGCGGTCGGCGGTCCTCGACCACGGCGTGCGGACGGCCGTCGTCACGGTGCTGCTGCACGGGCTCACCGCGAGCCCGCGAACGTGGCGGGAATTCGCGCGCGCGCGGTTGGCGCGCGGCGAGAACGTGCTCGTGCCGCGGCTCCCGCGGCACGGCCATGCCGACCGCGAGACCGACGCGCTCGCCGGCTTGACGCGCGAAGAGCTGGGCGCGCAGGGCGCGCGGATCGTCGATGCGGCGGCGGCGCTCGGCGAGCGCATCGTGCTGGTCGGCCACTCGCTCGGCGGCGCGCTCGCGCTGCATCTCGGGCACGAGGACGCTCGGGTTCACCGCGTCGTCGCGGTCGCGCCGTTCCTCGGGATCCGGCGGCTGCCGCAGGCGTGGCACGCATGGCTGCGCGCATTGCTCGAGCGCACGCCGAGCCGGTTCCTGTACTGGCATCCGATCGACCGCGGCCGCGGCGCGCCGCAGCACGGGTACCACCGCTACACGACGCGCTCGCTCGCCGCGGGGCTCGCGCTCGCCGATGCGCTGCGCGAGGACGCGCGGAGCGGCCCGCCGCGCGCGCGCTTCATCGAGATCGTGCGCAACGCCGGCGAAAGCTCGGTGAACAACCGCACGATCGACGAGCTCGTGTGCACCTGGCGCGCCGCCGGCGGCGACCGCGTGCGCGTGCACGCGCTGGCCGGGCTCGGCCCCTCGCACGACATCGTCGAGCCCGAGCGCCGGCGTTCTCCGGCGCTGCGGTTCTTACCGGCGCTGCACCGCATCCTCGACGAACCGCCGCCCGAATCCGACACGGTGATCGACTTGCGCGAGCCGCGCTGACGCGCGCTCAGCCGTGCACGAAGCGGAGATCGCGCAAGCGCGAACCGGCCGCCGCGCCGGGCGGGAACAGCGCGGCGATCCCCTCGGCCACCGCGGGGGCGAGTTGCACCTCCGCCGCGGCCGCGTTCTCCTCGGCGTGCGCGACGCGCTCGCAGCCGGGAAGCGCGAAGACGTCGTCGCCGCGGCTGAAGACCCACGCGAGCGCGAGTTGCGCCGGCGTGCAGCGGTGCTGGCGGGCGATCGCGGTAAACGCGTCGACCAGCGCGAGGTTGCGCTCGAAGTTGCCGGGGTCGAAGCGCGGGACGCGGCGCCGCACGTCGCCTTCGGCGAGCGCGTTCGCGGAGCGCAGCGTCCCCGTCAGCATCCCGCGGCCGAGCGGCGCGTACGCGACCAGCGCGATCCCCAGCTCGCGCGCCGCCGCCAGCACGCCGTTCGTCTCGACGTCGCGCGTGAAGAGCGAGTACTCGCTCTGGAGCGCCGCGATCGGCGCGGCGGCGGCCGCGCGCCGCAGCGTCCCCGCACTTAGCTCGGAGACGCCGATCCGGCGCACCTTTCCGGCGGCGACGAGCTCGGCGATCGCGCCGACCGACTCTTCGACCGGGACCGCCGGATCGAGCCGGTGCAGGTAGTACAGATCGACGTGATCGACGCCGAGCCGCGTGAGCGACGCGTCGCACGCGGCGCGGATGTAGTCGGGCCGGCCGTTCACGCCGCGGTACGCCGGGTCGTCGGCGCTGCGCACGATCCCGGTCTTCGTCGCGAGCAGCGCGCGGTCGCGGCGGTCGCGCAGCGCGCGCCCGACGAGGCGCTCGTTCTCGCCGCGCCCGTACATGTCGGACGTGTCGATCAGCGTCATCCCGAGCTCGAGCGCGCGGTGGATCGTCGCGATCGCCTCGGCCTCGGGGACCGGCTCGTAGAACTCGGACATCCCCATGCAGCCGAGCGCGATCGCGCCGGCGAGCGGGCCGCCGGCGCCGAGCGGGCGCGCGATCACGAGACGACCGGCGCGGTCGCGAGCCCGAGCTCCGCGAGCGCCGCGCGCAGGTGCTCCGGCTGCACGCCGTCGTGCAGCCGCGCGCTGCCGATCGCATCGAGCAGGACGAACTGCGTTCCGCGCGCGTGGCGCTTCTTGTCGCCGCGCGTCGCTTCGATCACCGCATCGGCCCGCAATTCGCGCCAGAGATCCGGGACCGGGATCGCGGCGAGATGCGCGTCGGCGTCGCGGCGGACGGCGTCCGGCAGCGTTCCGCACATGACCGAGAGCGCGAGCGCGGCGCGCATCCCGACGATCACCGCTTCGCCGTGGCGCAGCGCGCCGTAGCCGGCGACCTTCTCGAGCGCGTGGCCGACGGTGTGCCCGAAGTTCAGCACCGCGCGGACGCCCGTGCGGTCGTCCTCGTCGCGCGCGACGATCTCCGCCTTGAGCTCGACGCAGCGCGCGATGTGATCGAGCGCGCTCGCCGGATCGGCGAGGACCGTCTCTTCGTCGGCGCGCAGCGCGCGGTAGAGCGCCGCGTCGAGCGCGAGACCGTACTTCAGCATCTCACCGTAGCCCGAGACGACGTCACGGCGCGGCAGCGTCCGCATCGTCTGCGGCGCGATCGCGACGAACGCCGGCTGCGTGACCGTGCCGACGAGGTTCTTCCCGCTCGGCAAGTTGACGGCGGTCTTCCCGCCGATCGCCGCGTCGACCGCGGCGAGCAGCGTCGTCGGCACCGACGCGTACGGGACGCCGCGCTGGAACGTCGCGGCGGCGAAGCCGACTGCGTCGCCGATCGTCCCGCCGCCGACGCCGACCACGAGCCCGCGCCGGTCGAGCCCGCGCTCCACGAACGCCGCGTAGAGGCTTGCGAGCGCGTCGAGCGACTTGAGCGACTCGTCGGCGCGGACTGCGAGCGCGCTCGCTTCCACGCCCGCGTGGCGATACGTGCGCGCGATCGTCTCGCCGAGCGCGGCGAGGCGCTCGTCGGCGACGACCAGGACGCGTCCGCCGTCCTGCGGCCGCGCGCGCTCGGGGAGCGTGTCGAGGACGCGCGCGCCGATCGCGACGTCGTACGGCTTCGCCGTCTCGACGCGCACGACGCGCTCGGCGCGCAGCGCGGCGTCGACCGCGCGCGCGACCTCGTCCGGCGCGAGGCCGTCGACGTTCACGCGCACGTTCGCGCGCAGATAGTTCGACCGCCGCGCCTCGTGGAGCCGCGCCAGCGCGCCGGGCTCGCGCAGCAGCGGGCGCATCCCCGCCTGCGGCGCGACGCGACGCTCGCACGTCTCCACCGACGCGTCGAGGAAGACGACGGTGCCGCTGGCCGCGATCGCGCGGCGGTTCGACTCGTCCTCGAGCGCGCCGCCGCCGAGCGCGACGACCGCGCCGCCG
>DATHLL010000163.1:0-2392 GCA_035488195.1 Candidatus Elarobacter sp.
CCGATCGTGTAGAGCGCGACGACGTTGAAGAGGTCGGCGAGCTCGACCTGCACGTTGTACCGGCGGCGCAGGATCTCTTCGGCCTCGTAGCCGGTGTAGCCGAGATCCTTCACCGTGACGGTGATCTTCGTCGGGTCGAGGTCGTAGAAGCCGGGCCGGCCTTCGAGCTCCTCGCCGAAGCAGTACACGCGCGGGATCTCGTTGAGCCTGCGGCGCGCGTCGTTCGCGATCTCGATCGTGCGCGAGAGCAGCGCCGGCCCGTCGAGCGCCATCTGCCGCCGCGCGACGTCGAGCGAGGCGACGAGCACGAGGTTCGGCGAGGTCGAGAGGAACAGCTTGTAGACCGCCTTCAGCCGGTCGAGCTTGATGCGGTTCCCCTGCACGTGCAGCATCGCGGTCTGCGAGAGCGAGCCGAGCATCTTGTGCGTCGAGTTGATGCACATGTCGGCGCCGGCTTGCATCGCCGAGAGCGGGAGCGCCGGATGGAAGTGGAAGTGCGGCCCCCACGCCTCGTCGACCAGCAGCGGGACGTCGTGCTCGTGCGCGATCGCCGCGATCGCTTCGAGATCGGCGGCGACGCCGTAATACGTCGGCGAGACGAGGTAGACCGCCTTGACGTCGGGCTCGCGCTCGAGCGTCGCGCGCACGGTCTCCGGCGTGACCGTGTGGTCCATGTGCAGCGCCTCGTCGACCTCCGGCTGCATCCAGACCGGCACCGCGCCCGACATGATCAGCCCGCCCATCGCGCTCTTGTGCGAGTTGCGCGGGATCGCGAGCTTGTCGCCGGGGTTCAGCGCGGCCATCATCATGCACTGGTTGCCGCTCGTCGACCCGTTGATCAGGAAGAACGACTGCTCCGCGCCGAACGCCTCCGCCGCCAGCTCCTGCGCCTCGACCAGCGCCTCTTCGGGCTGCAGCAGGTCGTCCAGCCCGCGGATCTGGGTGAGGTCGATCGCCAGCACGTTGTCGCCGACGAAGTCGCGGAACGCGCGCTCCATCCCGATCCCCTGCTTGTGGCCCGGCGTGTGGAACGGGACGACCCCCGCGTCGACGTAGTCGAGCAGGACCTGGAAGTAGGGGGCGCGCGTCTGGTCCAGCGCCGCCCGCTCCGGCGAGTTCACAACGTGACGCAGTATACCACGGACCGCGGCTCTATATCTCGATCCGCTCCTCGATCGAGACGTTGTAGAGGAACAGGAACTGGTGCCACTCGCCCGGGAGCGTGTTGCGCTTGACCCGGATCCACGGGATGTACTTCGGCGACTTCGGCTTGCGCTTCAGCCGCATGTTCGCGTGCTCCGGCGTGCGGTTGTTCTTCCGGTTGTTGCAGCGCATGCAGGCGCAGACGAGGTTCTCCCACGTCGAGGGGCCGCCTTTGCTCTTCGGCAGCACGTGGTCGACCGTCATCATCCGCTCGCCCTTGAGGTTGCAGTACTGGCACGTGTAGTCGTCGCGCAGCAGCACGTTCTTCTTCGTCAGCGCGACTTTCTGCATCGGGCGCTTGATGTAGTACAGCATCCGGATGATCGAGGGCAGCTTCATCTCGTAGCTGGTCGACTTGATCACCGCGTCGCGGCGGTGGACGATCTCGGCCTTCCCCGAGAACAGCAGCTTGACCGCGCGCTGGAACGAGGTGATGTTCAGCGCTTCGTAGGTGAAGTTCAGAACCAGGACGTCCGTCACGATCTCTCCCGTGGTGAGCGCGGGTCGGGGTCGTCACAACGCAAGAAGCGAGCCGTGTGGGACTCGCTTCGGAGGGACGCGGACGCAAAAGGGCCTCTCGGGGAACTGCAGGTGTCGTTCCACTCGCTTGGCCTGACTCTCGAGGCGCGCACGCCCGGCGTCCGGGGCATGGGCGCCACTTCGCTCCCCTGCTAGGTCTTCACCTCGCCGGGGCGGCGGCGCCGCTTTGCGAGCGCACCATCTCCAGGAAGTATCGGTGGACGCGGTCGTCGCCGGTCAGCTCGGGATGGAACGAGGTGCCCAGGACGTTCGCCTGGCGAACCATCACGCCGTGGCCGTCGCGCTCGGCGAGCGTCTCGACGCCCGGGCCGGTGCGCTCGATCCACGGCGCACGGATGAAGACCGCCGGGAACGGCTCCGCGCCGAGCGCCGGGATCGCGAGCGGGATCTCCGCCGACTCGACCTGGCGGCCGAAGGCGTTGCGGCGCACGGTCACGTCGAGCAGGTTGAGCGTCGGCTGCGCGAGCCCGGCGACGTCGTGCGCGGCGACGATCATCCCCATGCACGTCCCCCAGAACGGCATCCCGGCGCGCACGCGCTCCTTGATCGGCCCGGTCAGCCCGAAGCGGTCGACCAGCCGGATCACCGTCGTCGACTCGCCGCCGGGGACGACGAGCGCGTCGACCCGCGCCAGATCCTCAGGCGTGCG
>DATHLL010000164.1:0-2028 GCA_035488195.1 Candidatus Elarobacter sp.
AGCGTCACCCGCGGCACCGAGTTCAGCAGCACCAGGAACGGCGTGAAGATCGAGGAGAGCCAGCGGCTCGAGGCGAGGAGCACGGCGAGCACGATCCCGAGCGCTCCGCCGACCAGCAGCCCGAAGAGCGTCTCCTGCATCGTGATCGCGACGTCGCGAAGGACGTAGCCGTGCTGCCACCAGTTCCCTATTGTCGCGCCGATCTGGCTGGGTGCCGAAAAGAAGAACGGGTCGACGAGGTGCACGCGCACGCTCAGCTCCCAGGCGACGAGCGCGAACGCGATCAGCGTGACCTGGATCGCCGCGACCGCGCGGCGGTCAACCGGCCGCGTTCGCTCGCGCATAGCTCTCCAGCACTTCGTCGCGCAGATCGTTCCACGTCTTGGAGTACAGCTCGGTGAAGCGCGGATCGAACCGCGCCTGCTCGATGTCGCGCGGCCGCGGCAGCGCGACGTCGTAACGCGCCTTCACCTGCGCCGGCCCCGCCGTCATCACGACGACCTCGTCGGCGAGCGCGATCGCCTCTTCGAGATCGTGCGTCACGAAGACGACCGTCTTCCCCGAGCCTTGCCACAGCCTCAGCAGTTCGCCCTCCATGAGGTTGCGCGTCTGCACGTCGAGCGCCGAGAACGGCTCGTCCATCAGCAGGATCTCGGGATCGTAGACGAGCGTCTGCGCTAGAGCGACGCGCTTGCGCATCCCACCCGAGAGCTGGTACGGGAACGCGCTCTCGAACCCGCGCAGCCCGACGCGGCCGATCCACTCGTCGACGCGCGAGCGCGCCTCGGCGGCGGCGGTCCCGCGCAGCTGCAGCGGCAGCCGCACGTTGTCGCGCACGGTCTTCCACGGCAGCAGCGCGTCGCGCTGGAACAGGAACCCGACCCCTTCGCCGATCCCGCTCACCGGCTTCCCGCGCACGCTGACCGTCCCGCTCGTCGGCCGGTCGAGCCCGGCGATCAGCGAGAGCGTCGTCGACTTCCCGCAACCCGACGGCCCGACGAGTGCGACGAACCGCTGCGCCGCGACGTCGAGGCTGACGTCGCGCAGCGCGGTGTAGCCGGAGTCGAACGTCTTGGTGACGCCTTGCAGCGCGATGACCGGCTCTATCGCTCGCCTCCGATCCGGAGCTCGTCGAGCACCGCCCGCGTGTCGGCACCGACCGCGCGGGCAGCGTGGTCGGAGACCGTCGGGTGCGCACGGAAGCGGACGACGGGCGCGGTCGTGGCGACGCGGTTTCCGGCGTCGTCTTCCAGGTGCCGGACGACGCCGCGGGCACGGATCTGCTCGTCGGCGACGATGTCGGCGACCGAGTACACCGGCCCCGCCGGGACGCCGGCATCGGCGAGGATCCGCGCCGCGTCGGCGGCGTCGACGGTGCGCGTCCACTCTGCGACCCACGCGTCGATCTCCGCGCCGTGCTCGGTGCGCTCGCGGTTCCCGCAGTAGCGCGGCTCGTCGGCGAGCTCCGGCCGCCCGATCGCCTGGCAAAAGCGACGGAACAGCGAGTTCGCGTTCGCGCCGATCGCGATCCACTTGCCGTCGCGGGTCGGGTAGATGTTCGAGGGCGCGACGGCGTTGTGCGCGTTCCCGCTGCGCTCGCGCACGATCCCGAGCGCGTCGTACTCCGGCAGCATCCCTTGCGTAAGTGCAAAGCTCGACTCGAGCAGCGAGACGTCGAGATAGTCGCCGACGCCGTCGCGCTCGCGCGCGAACAGCGCCGCCTGGATCCCGACCACGCAGTACAGCGCGGCGAGCTCGTCCGCGAGCGAGATCCCGACGCGCACCGGCGGCCGGTCGGGATACCCGGTGATGTAGCGCAGCCCGCTCATCGACTCGGCGATATTCCCGAACCCCGTGCGATCCCGATACGGCCCGTTCTGGCCGTAGCCGCTGATCGACGCGTACACGATCCGCGGGTTCTCGGCGCGTAAGCTCTCGTACCCGAGCCCCCATTCCGCCAGCTTCCCCGGCCGAAAGTTCTCCAGCAGCACGTCGCACCGCAGCGCGATCGCGCGCACCGTGTTCCGG
>DATHLL010000165.1:0-5011 GCA_035488195.1 Candidatus Elarobacter sp.
ACGATCGTACCGGTAACCTCACCGAAGCCGATCCGGTGTTCGCCGCGCACCGCGCGACCGCGCATGGTCACGGTATCACCGTCCTCGAGAAACGCGCGCTTCTCCCCGGTCGGCAGCGTGAGCGGGTTCGCGCCGCGCGACGTGAGCTCGATGAACGAGCCCTGTGTGCCCTGATCGCTGCCCGAGATCGTACCGGTCCCGAAGAGATCGCCCGGGCGCAAGTGCGCACCATTCGAAGTCACGTGCGCGAGCTGTTGCGCGACCGTCCAGTACATTCCGCGAAAGTTCGTGCGCGAGATCGTCGCAGCCGGGATACTGCCGTCGCGCATCTGCTTCGTCTGAAGCAGCATCTCCAGTTCGATGTCGTAGGCCCAGTGTTCCGTTGCGTGGAGATACGGTAGCGGCTCGGGATCGCGGTTCGGTTCGGCGACGCGGAAAGGTTCGAGCGCGTCGAGCGTCACGATCCAGGGGGAGATCGACGTTGCGAACGACTTGGCGAGGAACGGGCCGAGCGGCTGGTATTCCCAGGCCTGGATGTCGCGGGCGCTCCAGTCGTTGAGCAGCACGTAGCCGAAGACGTGGTCGCGCACGGCGTCGGCGGCGACCGGTTCGCCGTGCGTGCTGCCGGGGCCGGCGCTCCAGCCCATCTCGAGCTCGACGTCGAGGAGTTGCGAGGGGCCGAACGTCGGCGCATCTGCGTCGGGCGGTTTGCGCTGGCCGTGCGGGCGGCGGACCGGGGTGCCGCTGACGACGACCGTTCCCGAGCGCCCGTGGTAGCCGATCGGGATGTGGCGGTAGTTCGGCAAGAGCGGCTCGGCGTTCGGGCGCAGGATGCGGCCCAGGTTCGTCGCGTGCTCGATCGAGGAGTAGAAGTCGACGTAGTCGGCGACTTCGATCGGGAGGTGCATCGTCACGGCGTCGGGCGCGAGCGTTGCTTTGTCGACGATGCGGCGTTCGTCCGCGCTCGCCGACGGGCCGAGCAGATGCTGCAAGCGCGTTCGGACGGCAGTCCAGCGTTCACGGCCTTCGGCGAGGAATGCGTTCAGCGATGGGGTGCCGAGCAGCGACTCGGCGTCGAGCGCGCCTTGGTGGACCAGGCAGTCGACGTCGATGATCTTGTCTTCGAAGGCGACGGCCGGGCGCTTTTCGTCGCTGCGTGCGTCGGTGATGATCCCGAACGGGAGGTTGTCGATGCCGAAGTCGCGCGGGTCGATCACAACAAAATGCCGAGCTCGCGCAGGTCGTTCACCGGCTCGTCGAAGCTGCAGCTCCCGAACGCGACGCAGCGCTCCCGCGCCGCGGCGACCTGTTCCGGATCGAGGCGAACGTCGCGCCAGCCGGCGTGCATCGGGTCGACCACGAACGCGCGCGGATCCGTCTCCGCGAGCACTTCCGCGAGGCGGCCGGCGTCGAGCGCGCCGGCGTGAAGCGCGGCGCCGGCGATGAAAAGGTTCAGGAAGCCGTGCTGCACCGCGCCGCCCGCGACGCCGGCCTGGCCGCGCACCGGATGGTGGAGTCCCGCCGTCGCTTTCCAGGGGACGTCGTGCGCGTGGGCGGCCGCGATGAACGCCGCGAGGTCGTCGACCGACGGCGTCGTTCCGGCGGCCTTGCCGCCGCAGCGGACCTTCGCGCCGAGCGTGACGTTCGCAGGCGCGCTTGCGCGTGCCGTCGCCAGGACGCTCAGCCACTCGTCCGGCGCGCTGCGCCAGCCGGCATCGTACGCCGACTCGTACCAAAATGCGATCTCAGCGCTCGCGTAGCGCTCGACGACGTCGGCGACGATGCGCTGGATCGCGGCGTCGTTCAGCGTGACGTTCGGAAGCTTGGCTTCGAGCGAGGTCACCGTCACGCCGGCGAGGTCCGCGATGCGGTCGATGCGGTGCAAGTCGGCCCGCACGGTGTCACCCTTGGCGCCCGACGCGCCTGAATCGAGGACGACGCTAAGCTCGAACGGCCCGTCTGCCGCCGTGCGAGCGGCGGCGAACTCGTCGAGCCGCGAAGCGGGGACGACGAACCGCCCGCCGACCCAGGAGTAGGCGCTCTCTCGGTGCCTGGCATGGGCGCGGATCGCGGCTCGCATCGGCAGCTCCGCCGGCGGGAACAGCCCCGCGTCGTCGATGAGGCGTTCGAGAAGGGCGCGCTTCGCGCTGTCGGTCGAGACGGCAGTCGGCATGACGCTCACGACTACTCAGGAAAGCGAGAAGACCCTCCGGCTAGGGGAGGGTCTCGCATCTGGAGCTGCCGGCGAGGATTGAACTCGCGGCCTTTTCCTTACCAAGGAAATGCTCTACCACTGAGCTACGGCAGCTCGTACCGTGCCGCCCACCGGATCGTTTTCGTCATGTTGTTCAGAGGGGGCGACAGACGAAGATGGGCGTTCGTCGCGGTCAACTCCTTCTCCGGCAGCACGTAGACCTTCCCGACCTCGGGGCAGTAGACCGCGAGGTACTCGATCTGGCCGAAGTAGGGGCGCGTCGTTCCGCCCCGATGGGCGTGCGTGCTGGCGCAATGGAACTGAATCACCCCACCGCGGACGCGGCCCGTCTTGACCTGTACTCTGGAAAGCCGGTCTCCGTCGTCGATCACGAGATCGTACCGATGATCTTCGCCGAACGGCAACAGCACCTTGAAGCCGAGCCGCGTGAACGCGGCGATGACGTGCGCCTCTGAAACGTCGCCGATCTTCTTTGTGCTTCGTTTCCCCGAAGTATCGGCTCGCGGCCGAAGCTCGAACGCCGCTTGGAACTCCGGTGTCAAGGCAAACTCGACGTTTTCTTCGTCAAGCGATCCGTGAACGACCAGCAATGGGTCGTGCGCGGGCGTTACTTCATTCTCCATACATCAATCGTACGGCATGCGCGTGCCACCTGTGCGGCACTGTGCGTAACGCGGATCACAGTTCGCGCGTCGTGATAGGGCACATGGCGCGGCAAACGGAACGGCGGCGGGTTGTGAGCACGGATGCTCGGGACGTTCTGAAGCCGCTGACGTCGCTGCGTTTCGCAGCGGCGCTGATGGTGTTCGCATATCACGCTCCGCCGCTCCAGGCGATCTCCGAGCGGCTCTCGTTCGGGTACGCCGGCGTCGGGTTCTTCTTCGTCCTCTCCGGGTTCATCCTGACGTACGCGCACCATCAGGATTTCGCCGGCGCGCTCGGCATCCAGGCGATCCGTGCGTTCCACGTCGCGCGCATCGCGCGGATCTATCCCGTACATCTCGCGACGACGGCGATCGCGCTCGCGTGCTTCGTCGCCTTCGGCGCGCCGCAGTGGGACGTCTCTACCGTACAGGACCGCGTCGCCGGCTTCGCCGCTCAGGTGCTGTTGCTCCAGAGCTGGTCTCCGAACGGCAACGTCTACGGCGGCGGGAACCCCGTCTCGTGGAGCATCTCCGTCGAAGCGCTGTTCTACGCGCTCTTCCCGTTTGCGCTATGGCTGCTGATCCGCACTACGCGGCGCGCCGGCGCACCGATTCCGTTCGCGGCGACCATCTGCGCCGCACAGTACGTCACGCTGTGGACGGCCCACGTGACACCCGGCATCACCTGGCTCCTATACCGCTTTCCGATCGCGCGCCTGCCGGACTTCCTCGTCGGCATGCTGCTCGGTCTTGCGTTCGCCCGCCGCACTCGTTCACCGCGCGTCTCCACGACGGCGCTCGAGATCCTCGCCGTCGCCACGGTGATCGCCGCGATCGGACTGCTGCCGCTTCTGCCGGAAGCGCTGCGCTACGCGGCCGCATTGATGCCGTTCTGGGCGCTGCTGATCGGCGTGTTCGCGCTCCAGCGCGGAACGATCTCGCGGCTCGCTTCGCATCCGTGGTGCGTGCGGCTCGGCGAGATCAGCTTCGCGTTCTACATGGTCCACTGGCTCGTCCTGAACGCCGAGAACCGCCTCCTCGGCTGGACGAATCCGGGCCTGTCGCTCGCGATCGGCTTCGCCGTCTCGCTGGCCGCGGCGTTCGCGCTGTTCCATCTCGTCGAGACGCCGATGCGGCACGTCATCCGCCGCCGGTTCGCTCCGGCCCGCGAGGAGGGAGGCGCCGAATGGAGCGGGCGGCGGGAATCGAACCCGCGACTCTTGCTTGGAAGGCAAGGGCATTACCACTATGCAACGCCCGCGCTCGGACCGAGGCTTGGTTACGAAAGCAGCGGCGCGTGTCCTGGCGACACGCGCCGCTTGCTCGACTTGGTGGGCCGGGGTGGATTCGAACCACCGTATCGCTTTCGCGAGCCGAATTTACAGTCCGGTGCCATTAACCACTCGACCACCGACCCACAGTCCCGCGCTGGGGACCCGCCATGATACGCGAACCCGCGGGAGCGTTCCTACCCCGCGAGGGGTCGCGACCCCGCCGCGCACGAACATGCGCGCGACGCCGACGTTCCCTAGCGGTCGATGGGACCGGTTTTGTAAACCGGTTGCGAAAGCACACCGTGGGTTCGAATCCCACCGTCGGCTCTGCATCTTTCGCGGCGCGCCGCCGGTCAGCAATCCACGTGAGCGATCCGATCGAAGTGCGACCGTTGTGGCGGCGGAGCGGCGGGCTTGCGCTCGTCTGTGAGAAGTGCCTGAACGTCCGGTTCGCCGAGGACTTCCCGGAGCACGCGGGCGACGAGCGGCTCAAGCTGCGCGAGTGGCTCAAGGACCGGCTCAAGGCCGAAGGGCACTGGGGCGCGATCCGCGCGACCGGGACGACCTGTCTGGACGTCTGCGCAACCGGCCGCGTGACGATCTTCATCGATCCCGTCGGCCGCAGCGGCCAGCAGAAGTGCCTCGTCTTCGACCCGCTCGAGGACCGCGAGCTCATCTACCAGACGATCCTCCGCGAGCTCGCCCCCGGCCAGCACGATCACACCCCGGCCGACCCGCAGGAACTCGAAGAGGCCCCGCGCTGAACTCGAAGAGGCCCCGCGCTAGCGGGGCCTCTTCGTTTTTCCGTCGGACTCCTCGAGACGTCGGCTGACGGATCAGCTACGCGTCCCTACGTCCTTTCAAGGCAGCTCGATCTC
>DATHLL010000166.1:0-5129 GCA_035488195.1 Candidatus Elarobacter sp.
ATCGCGATCTCGCGCGAGCGGCCGCTGCTGATCGAGCGCGCCGCCGGCGTGTCGCGGATCGGCGCACGTCGCGTGCGCGTCGAAACCGGAACGTTCGAGCCCGCCGCATCGACCGCGCCCGCGTACCTCGAGGTCGGCTCGAAGAGCGCGTAGTGCGCTAAAGTTTCAGGACGATCTTCGCGGCCTCGCCCGACTTCATCAGGGCGAAGGCCGCGTCGAAGTTCTCGAACGGCATCTCGTGCGTGATGATCGGGGTGAGGTCGACGCGCCCGCTCGTCACCAGCGCCTGCGTCTGGTACCAGGTCTCGAACATGCGGCGGCCGTTGATCCCGAGCACGGTCAGCCCCTTGAAGATGATCCGCTCGGCGAGGTTGATCTCGACCTCGTCGGACGGGATCCCGAGCAGCGCCGCGACGCCGCCGTTCCGCACCATCGCGAGCCCGCTGTCGATCGCCTGACCGGAGCCCGACATCTCGAGCAGCACGTCGACGCCGTCACCGCCGGTGCGCGTGATGATCTCGTCGACCAGATCCGGCTGCGTCGCCTTGAAGGTCGCGTCGGCGCCGACGCGCTTGGCGAGCTCGAGCTTCTGCGGGTTCACGTCGATCGCGAAGACGGTCGAGGCGCCGGCCGCGCGCGCGACCGGGATCGCCATCAGTCCGATCGAGCCGACGCCGGTGATCGCAACGGACTTCACCGAGACCCCCGCGGCCATCACGGTGTGCACCGCGTTGCCGAGCGGGTCGAACACCGCCGCCCAGCTGTCGGGGATCGACGGGTCGAGCTTCCAGACGTTCGACTCGGGCATCCGGATGTAGTCCGCAAACGCGCCGTCGGTGTCGACGCCGATGATCTCGACGTGCTCGCAGATGTGCGCTTCGCCGGTGCGGCACAACCGGCAGATCCCACACGCGATGTGGCCCTCGGTGGAGACGCGGTCGCCGACGGCGACGGCCTTCACCGCCGGACCGACGGCGGCGACCTCGCCCATGAACTCGTGGCCGATCGTGAGCGGCGGCTTCACCCGGCGCTCCGCCCAGTGATCCCAGGTGTAGATGTGCAGGTCGGTCCCGCACAGGCCGACGGCCTTCACGCGGATCAGCACGTCGTTCGGCCCGATCGCCGGCACGGGGATGTGCCGGAGCGTGAAGCCGGGCGCGGCGGCGGTCTTGCGGAGCGCCCTCATCGTGTCGGGGATCGCGGAGCCGTTCGCCGCTCGCTCGCTGGAAGTCGAGATCATCGGCGGCGAGCTTCGTTCAGCGGTTCGAATCCCCCGCGTTTTCGGCCTCGTTCAAGGGGCAGACCGAGGGGCTCAGAGATTTCTCATGAATGCTCGTTAGGAGGTATTCGCATGATTACGACCCGTTTTCTCGCGGTCGCGGCAGGCGCCGCTCTTCTCGCGCTCGGCTCCGCGGCATTCGCCGCCGAGCCCGCGCACCACGTCTACGCCCTGGGGACCCAGAGCAATTCCGGCGAGATCGGCACCGTCACGCTGACCGAGATGGGCTCCAAGACACGCGTCGACGTCGCGCTCGCCAACGCCCCCGCCGGCCCGCAGCCCGCGCACATCCACGCCGGAACGTGCGCGAAGCTGGATCCGAAGCCGAAGTACCCGCTGACCAGCGTCGTCGACGGAACCTCGACGACGACCGTCGACGTCCCGATGGCCGAACTCATCAAGGGCGGTCTCGCGGTCAACGTCCACAAATCGACCACCGATCTGCCGACCTACGTCGCCTGCGGCGACCTCGGCAAGTAGAACGGACCGGGAGCGCCGGCGCTACGCCGACGCTCCCGGCGAACGAGCGCTCAGAGCCTGCAGCATGAGCCGCACCGCGATCGCTTGCAGGTTACTGTCGCGCTCGTGAGCCGGATCCGCCGTCGCGGCGGTCTCGAAGAGCGTCTGCTTGAAGCGCTCGAAGAGCTGCTTGTCTTCCGCTGACTGAATCACGATATTCCGCGCGAGAACCGCGAGAATCGCGTCTTGGGCGAAACCGTGTGCGACGAGATTCCGCAATGACACGGCAAGCTCTCCGACCTCTCGGCGTCCTTCGTCATCTAACGCATCGCGCAAGAGGCGCTCGATCGTCGCCGTCACGGTCCTTTCACGCTTGCGCTTCTTCTCCGCGAGAATCGCCCGATAGGTGTTGGGGTCGAGACGGAGCGTCACGTGAACCTTCGCGTCTTTCGTCTCAGCGGGCGTGAGCGTGGTCGACTCTGCCCACATCGCATCGTCGCTGTCGCGCGGCTCTTCGTTCCCTTTACTCATGCCTGCTCTTCTCCCACGCTAGCCGCTCGAGCACGACGCACGTCACTTTCGCCTGACGGGAACGCGGATATCACCCACCAGAACTCCTTCGCAGGTTCGCAGATGATCGTCAAATAGTCGCTGTCTGTCTTTCCCAAGATGCGGCGGCGAACTTTGCCACGACGCCGATACGGTCCGGAAACGATGATGCGTCGTCCGACGACCGCGTCCAGCACGTCGCTTTCATCGACGTTGTGGATGTGGTTGTGGTCCTCGAAGTACTCGCTGAACCGAAGATCCGGCAACACCACGCCGTGCCACATTGTAGCACGGCCGACATCCCCTGTCCAGCGGTCCGGGCGCGGGCTGGGAACCCGTTACGATCGGAGGCCGAACAACAGCACGCGGTCCGCAACCACGCGCACCTCGAACGCGGGTTGCGGATACGCGGTCGGGCCGTGCACGATTCCGCCGTCGCGCGCGCAGAACTGCGAGCCGTGCCACGGGCATGTCACGACGCCGTCCTTCAGCGTGCCCTTCTCGAGCGGGCCGCCTTGGTGCGCGCAGACCGCGCCGATCGCGGACACGTCGTCGCCTTGGCGGATGAGGAGGACGGGATAACCCTTCGCGACGACGCGCCGCATCCCGCCGTCGGGGATCTCGGAGAGCGCGCCGACGTCGACCTCGCGCTTCGGCGGTTCCGCCGCGTGCGCGTGGTTGACGCCGATCTGCAGGTCGAGCGAGATCGTTCCGCCGTACAGCGCGCCGAGGCCCACCAGACCGTATCCGACCGACGAGAGCGTGATGCCGAGCGCGGGCGCGCGATCGCGCGCGAAATACGATCCCGCGTAGAGCAGCGTCGCGGTGCCGTTGACGGCCGCGTGCACGACGCCCAAGCGTCGCGGCTTGCCGTAGGTGTCGAGCCAGTCCGTGAGCCCGCTGAGCGCCGCGCCGACCGCGCCGAGCAGCCCGACGCCGACCGCGATCTTCGCACCGCGCCGTTCGCCGAGCAGGTCGAGGACGAGCGCCGCGGTCCACGCGCCGACGGGAACGTCGGTGATCGCCGGATGAAGCGGATGACCGAGCCACGTCCCGTTCAGGACGTCCTTTAGCATCCGGCCCGGCTCGCCGGCCGCGGCGTACACACGGTTCGTGGGGTCGGCTAGCGCGTCACCGGCTGCGTCCAGGCCGGGAACCTCGAGCGCGACTTCGACGAGCGTTTCGGAGAGCGTCGGCATGACGGCCTCGTACCCACGGAGCGGCGGGGACCGAGGTTAGAGCCCGACCGTGCGCCCCGGCACGCCTGCCACGTCGACGTACCGGACGCCGCCCGCGGTCGTGTAGCGGAGCTCGGTCACCACGCCGTTCGCGGCGGGTTGCGAACGCCGCACGCCGTGCGAGGACGACGGCACCGCACCGCCCGGCATCGCCTCCGTGAACGCGCGGCCGAGCAGTGAACCCTTCGAGGCCATGCGCAGTCCGAGGATGCGCGCGAGCGTCATCCCGACGTCGGCGTTCGAGACCGGCGCCGGATCGATGAAGCCGCGCTTGAAGTCGGGCCCGTACGCCGCGGTGAAGTTGCCGATGTCGGCGGCGCTGAACGACCCGTGCATCCCCTGTCCTTGCTGCAGCGTCGTGTCGGCGACTTCGACCGCGCAGCGCACTGGCACGGCGCAGCCCTCGGCGAACGAGGTGAAGCTCACCGCGATCGCGGGATGCGGCGTCGTCGCCGTCCCGTCGAGCGCGACGGCGTCGAGCGGCAGCGTTCCGGCGAACGTGCCGAGCCGCTTGTCGACAAAGACGCCGCTCACGTAATCCTCGCCGAGCAGCGTCTCGACGACGCGCGGCGCGAGCTGCGCCGCGTTCGCCTGCGGCAGATAGATCAAATCGCTTCCGCCGTTCGCGGCGACGACGACGTCGGGGTTCGTCGCATCGAAGCCGATCAGGCCGTCGCCGCGGCTCGGAAAGCGGTGCTCGAAGTCCGGATGGATCACGACGTCGTTCGCGTCCGGATCGCTGACGGGCATCCCGAGCGCGGCGGCGAGATCGAGCGCGAGAAAGCCGGGCGGCAAGGCGCCCTTCGCCACCAGCGGCGCCGGGAAATCGTACCGCGTCGAGGCGGAGGTGCGGCTGCCTTTCGAGATCGTCGAGAACCCGTGGTCCGAGGTCACGATCACGTCGGTCGTCGCTTCGAGCCCGAACTCGCGCAGCGCGGCGCGCAGCGCGCGCAGGTCGTCGTCGGCGTTCCGGATCGACGCGAGCGAGGTCGGGCCGTTGATGCCGGGCGTGAGCCGCCCAAGCGAATCGCCTTGGTTGTGCTGGGTGCCGTCCGGATCGCGCGACCAGAAGACGAGCACGAAGGGCTTGCCGCTCGCCTTGAACGCGGGCAGCACCGCTTTGGTCGCCGCGGCGACGAACCAGTTCTGCTGCTCGACGTTCGCCACGGTCGTCCCCGGCCGCGCGGCGTCGCCCGGGTCGCCGTTCGCGCCGCGCGCCGGCGCCTGCGCCGAGCCGGTCGCCTGCTGCAGCGCGGCGCGCAGGTCGCCGCGGACGGGACGGCCGACCGGGGCTCCGTTCGCGTCGGTCCGTCCCGTCGCATCGTCGATGACGACCGTGCGCGTGCCGCTCACGTCGGCGACATCGAAGATCGCGGCCGGACCGAGCTTTCCGATCGACGCCGTGTCGTAGCCCGCGTCGTGGGCCGCGGCGAGGATCGTCTCCTCGTCGATGTAGCTGCCGCCGAAGTGCGCGTCGACGTCGGCGATGACCGGATCGTTCTCGAGGAACGGCGTGAACGAGAGCGCGGCCGCCGGTACCTTGTATCCGGCGTAGATCGTGTTCGAGAAATCGCCGGTGTCGCCGAGAAGGTGGCCCGTCGCCA
>DATHLL010000167.1:0-8086 GCA_035488195.1 Candidatus Elarobacter sp.
TGCGCGAAGGGGCCAGGCGATGCAATGGCTCGTCACCGGCGGTCTTGGATTTATCGGATCCAACTTCATTCGGCTTGCGCTGCGCGAGCGTCCGGAGCTGCGGATCGTCAACCTCGACGCCATGACCTACGCCGGAAACCCGGCTAACCTCGCCGACCTGACGGGCGATCCCCGCTATCGGTTCGTGCACGGGAACGTCTGCGATCCGCAGGCCGTGCGGGGGGCGATCGGCGAGGGGGTGGACGCCATCGTCAACTTCGCCGCCGAAACGCACGTCGACCGCTCGATCCTCGACCCCGAAGCGTTCATCCGCACCGACGTGCTCGGGACGCACGTGCTGCTCGAGGCGGTCCGGCGCCACGGCGTCGCGCGCTTCCTCCAGGTCTCGACCGACGAGGTCTACGGCGACGTCGAGCACGGCGCCTCGACCGAGGCCGACCCGATCCGCCCGCGCAGCCCGTACGCGGCCTCGAAGGCCGGCGGCGACCTCCAGGTCCTGGCCTACCACGCGACCTACGGGACCCCGGTCCTGATCACGCGCGGCTCCAACACCTACGGCCCGCACCAGTACCCGGAGAAGCTGATCCCGCTCTTCGTGACCAACCTGCTCGAGGGCGAGTCGGTCCCGGTCTACGGCGACGGGCTCCAGGTCCGCGACTGGCTCTACGTCGACGACCACGCCCGCGGCGTCGCGCACGTGCTCGAGCACGGGACCTGCGGCGAGGTCTACAACCTGGGCGGCGGCAACGGGCGCGCGAACCTGGAGATCGTCCGCGAGCTGGTCCGGCTGACCGGCCGCTCCTACGAGGAGTCGGTCCGGCACGTGACCGACCGGCCCGGCCACGACCGCCGCTACGCGCTGGACTCGTCGAAGGCGAACGCGCTCGGCTGGTCGCCGCGGACGGAGTTCGCGAAGGGCTTGGCGGAGACGGTCGCGTGGTACCGGGAGCGCGAAGACTGGTGGCGCCCGATCAAGTCCGGCGAGTTCCGCGACTACTACCGCCGCCAGTACGCGCTCCGCTGAGAAAGAAAAGAACGACGTGAAAGGGATCATTCTTGCGGGCGGGCTGGGATCGCGGCTGCGGCCGCTGACGAAGGTCACCAACAAGCACCTGCTGCCGATCTACGACCGCCCGATGATCTACTATCCGCTGCAGACGCTGTGCGACGCGGGGATCCGCGAGATCATGATCGTCACCGGCGGGAACAACGCGGGCGACTTCCTCAAGCTGCTCGGGAACGGGCGCGAGTTCGGCCTGCCGCACATCGCCTACACGTACCAGGAAGGCGAAGGCGGGATCGCCGACGCGCTCAAGCTCTGCGAGCACTTCGCGGCCGGCGACTCGGTCGCGGTGATCCTGGGCGACAACATCGTGCAGAACAGCATCGCGCCGTACGTCGAGCGCTTCGCGAGCCAGCGCTCCGGCTGCCGCCTCCTGCTCAAGGAGGTCGAAGACCCCGAGCGCTTCGGCGTCGCCGACGTCGAGGGCCACCGCATCCTCGGGATCGAGGAGAAGCCGAAGGTGCCGAAGAGCAACTTCGCGGTGACCGGGATCTACCTGTACGACAACCGCGTCTTCGACTACGCGCGCGACCTCAAGCCCTCGGCGCGCGGCGAGCTCGAGATCACCGACGTCAACAACGCGTACATCGCCGCCGGCGACTGCTACTTCGACGTGCTCGAAGGCTGGTGGACCGACGCCGGCCAGTTCGAGTCGCTCTACCGCGCGACGCAACTCGTCGCCGAGGAGCGGATGAAGAAGGCGCTCGCGCCCGCGTGAGCACGACGCGCGTCGCGATCGCCGGCGGAACCGGGCAGCTCGGGACCGCGCTGCGCGAGGCGTTCGCCGATCGCGAGACGATCGCGCCCTCGCACGCCGAGGTTCCGTTCGAGGAGACCGCGGCGCTCGAGGCGCTGCTCGACCGGACGCGGCCCGGCGTGCTGATCAACTGCACCGCGTTCCACCACGTCGACGCCTGCGAGCGCGAGCCCGAACGCGCCTTCGCGCTCAACGCGCACGCGGTCGACCGCGCGGCCGCGGCGTGCACCGCCCGCGGGATCGCGTTCGCGACCGTCAGCACCGACTACGTCTTCGCGGGGACGCTCGGGCGACCGTACCGCGAGGACGACGCGGTCGGGCCGCTGACGGCGTACGGCGCCTCGAAAGCGGCCGGGGAGTTCCTCACCCGCCGGCACGGCCCGCGGCACTACGTCGTGCGCACCAGCGGGCTCTTCGGGACGACCGCCGGCTCGAACAAAGGCTACACGCTGATCGAGAAGGTGCTGCAGCAGGCGGAGCGCGGCGAGCCGACGCGGATGGTCGCCGACATGGTCTTCTCGCCCTCGTACGCGCCGCACGTCGCCCGCGCGCTGCGCGCGCTGATCGACGCCGAGGCGTTCGGCACGCACCATCTCGTCAACGAGGGCGCGTGCACCTGGTACGAGTTCGTGCGCACCGCGTTCGCCAAGGCGGGGCTCGCCGGCGCACCGCTCGAGCCGGTGCCGTACGCGGCGATGAACAACCCCACCCGGCGCCCGATGTACTCGCCGCTCGCGAGCACGACGCTCGCGCCGGCGGGGATCGCGCCGCTGCCGCGCTGGGACGAGGCGCTCGACGACTTCCTCGCCGCGCGCCGCGCGCGGCTCGCCGCCGCGGCGCGCTGAACGTGCGCGTCCTCGTCACCGGCGGCGGCGGCTACATCGGCCTGGAGCTGTGCCGGCAACTGCTCGAGCGCGGCGACGAGGTGCGCGTGCTCGACCGCTTCTTCTTCGGCGAAGGACCGCTGCGCGCGCTCGCGGACGGCGCGGGCGGACGGCTCGCGTACGTGCGCGGCGACGTGCGTGCGCTCGAGGACGCGTGGCTCGACGGGATCGACGGCGTCTCGCACCTCGCCGGGCTCTCGAACGATCCGACCGCGGAGTACAACCCGGCGGCGAACTGGGAGATGAACGCGGTCGCGACCGAGCGGCTCGGCGAGGCCTGCGCGCGGCGCGGCGTGCCGCGGCTCGTCTTCGGTTCGTCGGCGTCGCTCTACGACGGGATCGGTCCGGGGATGTTCGACGAGCAGACCGAGGTGCGGCCGCGCGGCGCGTACTCGATCTCGAAGAAGTACGCCGAGGACGCGCTGCTCGGGCTCGCGAGCGACGCCTTCGCGCCGGTGATCCTGCGGCAGGGGACGGTCTACGGCTGGTCGCCGCGAATGCGCTTCGATCTCGTCGTCAACACGTTCCTGAAGGACGCGGTGACCGCCGGGAAGCTGTACCTGCACGGCGGCGGCTGGCAGTGGCGCCCGCTGGTCGACGTCGGCGACGTCGCGCGCGCGCACGTCGCCGCGCTGAACGCGCCGGCCGCCGGCGTGCGCGGCGAGATCTTCAACGTGATGCAGGAGAACTACCAGGTGCGGCAGCTCGCGATGCTGGTCGCCGGATCCCTCTCGCTGCGCGGGCGCCACGTCGTGCTCGAAGAGGCGCCGCTGCCGAAGCTCGTCCGCGACTATCGCATGTCGAATCTGAAGATGACGCAGCGGCTCGGCTTCACCCCGGCGGTGACGGTGCTGGAGTCGATCGACACGATGCTCCAGCGGCTCCCGCTCGACGACCCCGGCTGGCTGGCGAACCCGCGCTGGTACAACATCGCCTGGATGAGCGTCCTCGAGGAGGTCCACGCCTCGCAGCGGGAGTTCGCCTCGATCTACTGACCCGGTGCCGATAGATTACTGTCGCCTCAGACGGCAGGGTGAGGGGACGGCGAGCTGAATAGACCACCTTCCGGGCCGCAAAGCATCGCTGGTCGTCTACCGGACGACGCTGGAGTTTAGCATGAAAAGACTTTTGATAGCCTTCGCTTTTGGGGTTGCCGGCGCTTGCCTGCTCGCCCCGGGCACCGCGAGCGCCCAGGCGAGCAGGACCTGGGTCTCCGGAGTCGGGGACGACGCGAATCCCTGCAGCCGGACGGCGCCCTGCAAAACCTTCGCGGGCGCCATCTCGAAGACGGCCGCCGCCGGCGAGATCAACTGCCTCGACGACGGCGGCTTCGGCGCGCTGACGATCACCAAGTCGATCGCGATCAAGTGTGACGGGCACGAAGGCGGCGTCCTCGTCTCGGGGACGAACGGATTCGTCGTCAGCGCCGCCTCGACCGACATCGTCTGGATCAGCGGCCTCGACTTCGAGGGTCTCGGACCGGCGGCGCTGAGCCTCAACGGGATCAAGATCCTGAGCGCGGCCGCGGTGACGGTTTCCAACTGCACCATCCGCGGGTTCGGCAGCACCAACGCCACCGACGGGAACGGCATCTTCCTGAACAACACCGGGACGACGAAGCTCTTCGTCAATACCACGCTGATAGCGGACAACGCCCTGATCGGCCTCGAGGTGCGGCCGCAGGCCGGCGCGACCGCGACCGTTCAGGTCGACCGCTCGATCTCGACCAACAACGCGAACGGGTACCGCGCGAACGGAAGCTCCAACTCGGCCAGCATCAACATGAACGTCAACGACAGCACGGCTTCCGGGAACACCGGCGCCGGCTTCAACGCGACCGGCGGCACCGGACCGGCCCAGTTGATGCTTCGCGCCATCAACTCCTCGAACAACGGCACCGGGCTCGTCTCGGGGACGAACGGCACGATCCGCTTCGGCTACTCGACGATCACGGGGAACAACCTCGCGACGAACGCGACCGGAACGCTGGTCTCGTACGGCAACAACCAGATCAACGGCAACACCACCGACACCACGCCGGCGCTCATCCCGCTCCACTAGCGGCGAACGCACGGTGAGAACGCGTGCCCGGGGCCTCGGCTCCGGGCACGTTGCATTTCGAAGGCGCGTGAGGGGCGCGCGCGGGGCTCGGCGAACGCGCGCGGTGATGCACAACGACATCGCCGACGAGGACGTGCGCGCGCTGCTCGCGACCAGCGAGCACCCGGAGACGCTCCGCGACCTCGTCGCGCTGAGCCGCGCGAAGCTCGGGTTCTTTCCGCGGCACAAGGCGCGCGCGATCGAGTACCCGTGGATCCTGCACGCGCTCCCGGCCGCGCTCGGCGGCGCGGTGATCGTCGACGTCGGCGCGGGGCTCAACCCGCTGCCGTTCGCGCTCGCGGACCGCGGCGCGTCGGTCGTCACCGTCGACAACCACCGCACCTCGCCCTCGTTCGCGCCGGGCGAGGAGCGCAACGAGTGGGGCTTTCTCGACTACGCGCGGCTCGATCCGCGGATCGCCTCGGTGCGCTGCGCGTACGAAGCGTGGGACGCGCCGGTTCTCGCCGACGCCGTCTACTCGGTGAGCGTCATCGAGCACGTTCCGTCCGCCGTGCGCGCGCGCTGGCTCGACCGGTTCGGCGCCCAGGTGCGGCCGGGCGGGACGCTGCTGCTGACGATCGATCTCTTCGCCGGCTCCGACGATCTGTGGAACCGCTGCGAAGGCGTCGTGATCGAGGAGCGCGGCGCGCACGGCACGCTGGAAAGCATCTGCCGCGAGATCGCGGCGCGCGGTTTCGCGGTCGAGGTCGCGGCCGTCCACCGGGAGATCCCCGACTCGCTCGTCGACGCCGCGTTCCTGCACGCGGTTCGTTCGGGCGCGCCGCACCGCGCGGCGGTGGGCGCCGAATCGTTCCGCGGCGGAACGGGCGGTTCGTCTCCGGAACCCTGACCGGTCCATGGAGCTGCGCATCGATCGGGGCGCGGTCGACCGGGCGCGCCGCCTCGCCGGCGCGATCGTCGATCCGGTCGCCGGGTTCATCGCGAGGCACTCGACCGTCAGCGTCGAGCGCGCGGTCGTGCGTCTGCTGGGCGTCGAGGGCGCGGGCGCCGACGGCGTCCCGCTGGCGAACCGGCTCGTCGACGCGCTGCCGGACCGCGCGCTCGGCGCGGCGGCGGCGCTCGGCGCCGCGATCGCGGAGACCGGCCGCCCCCCGGCGACGATCGCCGAGGCCGTCGCCGCCGGGGAGCCGCTCCCCGACCCCTCCGCGACGCCGCTCACCGCGCTGCGCGCGGCGCTGCGGCCGTACGCCGACGCCGCGCTCGCGCGGATCGGCGCGCGGCGCCGCGAGCGCGACGCGCTGCTCGCGCGCCTGCCGCAGGGCGAGCCGCCGCTGCTCTACGTGATCGTCGCGAGCGGCAACATCTACGAGGACCGCACCGCCGCGGTCGCCGCCGCCGAGGCCGGCGCGCAGATCGTCGCGGTGATCCGCTCGACCGCGCAGTCGCTGCTCGACTACGTCCCGCACGGCGCGACGACCGAAGGGTTCGGCGGCACGTACGCGACGCAGGAGAACTTCCGCATCATGCGCGCGGCGCTCGACGAGGTCTCCGAGCGGCTCGGCCGCTACGTGATGCTCACGAACTACGCGAGCGGCCTGTGCATGCCGGAGATCGCGGCGATGGCGGCGGTCGAGCGGCTCGACATGCTGCTCAACGACTCGATGTACGGGATCCTCTTCCGCGACATCAACATGCAGCGCACCTTCGTCGACCAGCACTTCTCGCGCCGGATCAACGCGCGCAGCGGGATCGTGATCAACACCGGCGAGGACAACTACCTGACCACCGCCGACGCGGTCGAGCAGGCGCCGGCGGTCCTCGCTTCGCAGTTCGTGAACGAGGCGTTCGCGCTGCGCGCGGGGCTGCCGCCCGAGCAGATCGGGCTCGGCGACGCGTTCGAGATCGATCCGCGGCTCGAGGACGGCTTCCTGTTCCAGCTCGCGCAGGCGCAGCTCGCGCGGCAGATCTTCGCCGGCGCGCCGCTCAAGTACATGCCGCCGACGAAGCACATGACCGGCGACATCTTCAAGGGCCACCTGATCGACGCGATGTTCAACCTGACCTCGGTGATGACGCACCAGACGATCCACCTGTGCGGGATGCTGACCGAGGCGATCCACACGCCGTTCGTCGGCGACCGCGCGCTCGCGCTCGACAACGCGCGCTACGTGATGACCACGGCGCGGAATCTCGGCGAGGAGATCGAGCTCAAGCCGGGCGGGAAGATCGAGCGCCGCGCGCGCGAGGTGCTGGACGGCGCGGTGCGGATCCTCGAGCGCGTCGCCGAGCGCGGCTTGACCGGCGCGATCGAGGACGGGACGTTCGCCGACGTCAAGCGCGCGCGCGAGGGCGGGCGCGGTTACGAGGGCGTCTTCGAGAAGCACCCTGCGTACTGGAACCCGCTCGACGAGGCGCTCGCGCCCGCGGCGGCCGGCGCGTGACGCCGGTCAAGCCGTACGGCGACACGCTGAACGACGGCGCGGTCCAGCTCTCGTTCACGCTGCCGGTCGCGTGGAGCGAGGCGGCCGACGAGGCGGCGCGCCAGCTCGCCGGCAAGATGGGGTTCACCGACGTCGCCGTCGTCGAAGGCCGCGCGATCGCGAGCAACTTCTCGTTCTTCGTGGTGTACGCGCGCACGCCGGCCTCGATCGACGTCTCGGCGGTGCACGCGCCGGCCGCGGTGCGCGAGACGCTCTCGATCGAGCAGGTCGACGAGCTGATCGCGAAGCGCGTCGGCCGCGCGCTGAAGGTGGTCGGCGCGTGCATCGGCACCGACGCGCACACGGTCGGGATCGACGCGATCCTCAACATGAAGGGCTACCGAGGCGACTACGGGCTCGAGCGCTACCGCGGCTTCGAGGTGTTCAACCTCGGCAGCCAGATCGCGGTCGAGGACCTGGTGCGCTTCGCGCGCGAGCGCGGCGCCGACGCGATCCTCGCTTCGCAGGTCGTCACGCAGAAGGGGAGCGACGTCGCCAACTTCACCGCGCTCGCCGAGCTGCTCGAAGCGGAGAACGCGCGGGAAGACGTGCTGCTGATCGCCGGCGGCCCGCGCATGACGAACCTGCTCGCCGCCGAGCTTGGCTACGACGCCGGGTTCGGGCGCGGCACGCTCCCCGGCGAGGTCGCGACGTTCATCGCGCGGCGCGCCGCGGAGCGCGCGAGCGCGTAGTCGTGCCAGGCCGCGCGGCGCTCCCCGTCATACAAGCACTCACACCATGAGCTCCTCTTCGATTCCGCGCTCGTCCGCCGAGCTCGACGGCGCCGAGGCCTGGGAACGTTCGCTCGCCGAGCCGCACGCGCTGTGGGACGGCCATCCCG
>DATHLL010000168.1:0-14929 GCA_035488195.1 Candidatus Elarobacter sp.
TGGTAGAGCACGGCTCTGAAAAAGCCGGGGTCGCGCGTTCGACTCGCGCTCTCGGCACGTTCGCGAAGACCCCGCCGTACGAACGGCGGGGTCTTCGGCTATCTTGCATCTCATCGTGCGGTGGTGCCGGCACGTCGAAGACGTATGCTCGTCTACTCGAAATGCGGATCGGTGCAGGAACGCGCTGCTCTGTCCGAGCCGCGATGATCTACGCCGTCTCGTCTTGCGGATCTTCGGGCACGTCGGATTGCTCGTTGAGCGCGCGGCGGACGACGGCCGCTTTGCGGAGCGCGTCGTCGGCGCGGTTGGTGAAGTTCGCCTCGGCGATCGACAGCGAGGCGCTGCGTGCCCAGACCGCGAGCCGGCGAGAGAGATCGGCGTGCTCCTCGAGCGAGCGGACCGCGGTCCACAGCGACTCCTCGAGGTTCCGAGTCTGCTCGGCGTGCAGACCCTCCGGCGAGTACGCGTGGCCGACGCGGCAGCGAAAGCGCATGACCTCGTCCTCGCCGACCTCGAACAGGGTACCGCCGCAGTCGGGGCAGACGAAGTCCGAAGCGGGGTGCCCCCCTTCGTCCCGGCGCGGCGCGCCTTGGTCATCCACGGAACCGTTCTCGGACACGGCTTCTCCCCCGCCGCGCGTGACCGCGTCGGCGATCCCCGCCGCGATCTCCTCCGCGCGCAGCACGCGGTCGACGTTGACGTTGGCGATGGCGCTGGCCGGCATTCCGCTGAACAGCGCCTCCGCGGGATCCTGGACCAGCGCGACGCCGCCGGCGCGCTTGATCCAGCGTAGCCCGGCCGTGCCGTCGTCGAGCGTGCCGGACAGGATCACGCCGACGGTGCGCGGCCCGTACGCGAGCGCGGCGCTGCGGAAGAGCGCGTCGATCGACGGCCGGTGATGGTTCTCGCGCGGTCCCGTCGAGGCGAAGACCCGGCCGTCGGAGATCACCAGGTGGCGATCCGGGGTCGCCACGTAGATCCGCCGTTCGGCGATCTCTTCGCCGCCGGCGTCGACCGCGAGCGTAGGATACCGGGCGATCCGCCCGAGAATCTCCGGCAATCTGCTGTGCGCGCTCGGCGAGACGTGCATCACCACGAAAAACGCCGAGGGGAGTCCGGGCGCGAGATCGCGCACGATGCGCATGAGCCCTTCGAGCCCGCCCGCGGAGGCGCCGATGACCACTACGTTGCGTGCTGACATCGGCCTCCATCCGGTTCGCTACCCGCTTGGAAAGGTGTACCCCCGAACGCGATGCTGAACCGGCGCCCCGAGCACGCCTCGTCGCTCGTCGTCTTCTCCGCGACCGAGAAGTCGTGCCCGAGCCTCGAGCTCATCCTCTCCGGCCTCGAGCCGCCGTTTCCGGGCGCGATCCTCGTCGCATGCCGGGACGTCGCCTCGGAAGCGTTGGCCGAGGAGCTTCGCCGCACCATCGCGCTCGACGTCGTCCTGGCGACCGACGGGCGGTGCGCGGCCCTGCGCGGGCGCGTCCATCTGGTCGCCTTCGATACGCCCGTCGTCTTCGAGGACGCGGCGCGGCAGAGCGACGCGGGCGGAACGCGAGCCGAGTCGGTGGTGCTGGCCGGCGCGCTCGATTCGTTCGACGGCTACACCACGCTCGCCGTGCTCGGCGAAGAGCACCCGCTCTTCACCGAGGCGGACGTGCAGGCCGTCCGCGACGCGGGCGGCATGGTGGTGCACGAGCAGCGCGGCGTCTACGGCTGGACGATCCCGCCGGAGCCGAGCGACATCGGCGTCCCGACGGAAGAGTTCGCCGCCACCTTGGACGAGCTGCTCTCCTTCGAGGAGCAGCCCGCCTTGGCGCAGCGCCGGATGCTCCACGTGCTGCTGGGCGAGGTGCGGCAGCGGGCCGGCATCGACTTCCGCGAGTACAAGCTGCCGACGGTCATGCGGCGCGTCTTCCGGCTCATGAACGGCGGGGGGTTCGGCAGCCTTGCGGAATACCTCGGATACCTCAGACGCCATCCCGACGGATACGCGCGCCTGGTGAGGACGCTCTTGATCAACGTCACCGAGTTCTTCCGCGATCCGCAGCTGTTCGAGTACCTGCGCGACGACGTGATGCCGCAGTTGATCGAGCACGCCAGCCGGAACGGAAACGAGCTCCGCCTGTGGTCCGCCGGCTGCGCGACCGGCGAAGAAGCCTACTCGCTGGCGATCCTCACGCTCGAGGCGCTCGGCGACCGAATCGGCGAGTTCCACGTCCGCATCTTCGCGACCGATCTGAACGAGGACGCGGTCGCCTTCGCGCGCCACGGCGTCTATCCCCAGTCGGCATTCGAAGGGGTGCCGCGCGAGTACGTCGACCGCTATTTCACCGAGCGCCCCGACGGCTTCGAGGTGAAGAAGCACGTCCGCAACCTCACCGTGTTCGGCCAGCACGACCTCGCGCAACGCGCGCCATTCCCGCGCATCGACTTGATCCTCTGCCGGAACGTCCTGATCTACTTCGCCAAGGAGCTGCAGCAGCGCACGCTCCAGCTCTTCGCCTTCTCGCTGCGCACCGACGGCTACCTCGCGCTCGGCAAGGCCGAGACGACGAGCCCGCTGCCGGAGTATTTCCGCCCGGTGCACCGCGGCTTCAAGGTGTACCAGCGGTACGGTCCGCGCGTGCTGATCCCGCCGACGTCCCTCCGCGACGCCGGCACCACCGCGCGCGAAGGTCTGCGGGCCGGTCTGGCGCGCGAGGCGCACGCGGTTTCGCGTCCGCTGCCGTCGGCGCTCAGCATGCTGCCCACCACCGCGCGGCTGACCTCGCCTTTCGGCGCGCGCCGTCCGGCCGACTCGGGGGCGGCGAGCGATCCGCTTGCGGCGCTGACCGAGAGCACGATCGGGCTGGTCCTGGTCGACCGGCGTTACGACATCGTCGCGATCAACCACTCGGGGCGCGCGCTGCTGAACATTCACGGGATCGGCGTCGGCGAGGATCTGCTCCATTCGGCGAGCGGCATCGACATCATGCAGTTGCGGCTCGCGATCGACTCGGCCTTCGGGGGCGAGACGCGCGACGGCGCGCAGGAGTTCGAGATCGTCGACCCCGTCAACGACGCGTCGCGCTCGCTGCTCCTGACGTGCCGGGCCCAGGAGCTGGACGCCGAACCGGCGCTGCACGTCGCGATCGTCATCGTCGACATCACACCGCAGGTCGCGCGCCGCCGCGCGGCGGAGCGGCGCGCCGAAGAGCTGCGCGCGCAGATCGAGGACATGGGCGGGAAGCTGGATCATCTCACCTCGCGCCAGCGCGCGCTGCTGAACGCGAACGACGAGCTGACCACGATGAACGTCGAGCTGCGCACCACCAACGAGCATCTGCTGATCGCCGCGGAGGAAGCGACGTCGGCCGCCGAAGAGATCGAGACGCTCAACGAAGAGATGCAGGCGACCAACGAAGAGCTGGAGACCCTCAACGAGGAGCTGCAGGCGACGGTCGAGGAGCTCAACACGACGAACGACGAGCTGGAGGCGCGCAGCACCGAGTACCAGGAGCTCGCGTCGGTCCGCGAGGAGCAGCGCGTCGAGAAGGAGCGCGAGTGCCGGCGGCTGCAGCTCGCGCTCGAGGCGGTCGATCATGCCATCGCCGTGTTCGGTGACGACGGAACCCCGGCGTACGAGAACGCGGCGTACCGCCGGTATTTCGAGAACGGGGAGCCGACGTTCGAGCGCGACGGTGACGGGGCGGCGCGGGACCCGATCCGCCGCGCACGGCGTGGCGAGGCCTTCAGCGAGCGGTTCCTCGTGACGTACGGCGACGGTTCCGCGATCCCGGTGTTCGTGCGCGCCGAGCAGTACCGCGCCGACGGGGTCGCGGGGCTGGTCCTGCGCATCGACCGGGTCGGCGACGGCGCCGCGGACGGCAGCGCCTAGGTCAGATCAGGCCGCGTCGCACGGCCTGCACGGCGGCTTCGGTCCGGCTCGAGACTTGCAGCTTCTCGAGGATCTCACGCACGTGCAGCTTGATCGTGCCGAGCCCGAAGTTCATCGTGGCGGCGATGTGGCCGTTGTCGTCGCCCGTGGCGATCAAGCGCAAGATCGCCAGCTCTCGCACGTTCAGCGGTCCGTCGGCGGCCGGCGCCGCGGGCCGCCGACGGTGCAGGCTGCGATACGTCGCGACCGACTGCTCGAAGTCGTGAACGCGGTCCGCGAGCGTCTCCACGTTCCGCTGCAGTCGCTGGATCTCGGCTTCACTGAGCATACACGTCCCTCGTGGATGAACGTTCCCTCGCGAGGCGCCGTTATCCCCTGCTGGTCCGCCGGGCGCTCAAGCGTGCGACGTCACGCCGCCGAGCGAGTCGTCGATGAAGATCTTCTCGCCGAACCGGCGCATGATCGGGTAGCAGCCGCATGCCGCGTGCTCGAGGGCGGTGCGGTCGACGACCCGCACGTGCCCGATGCGGTAGTCGATCGCGCCGGCCTGCCGCAGCCTCGACGCAGCCTCGCTGACGCTCGCGCGCCGCACGCCGAGCATCAGCGCGATGAACTCGTGGGTGAGGGGGAACTGCGGCGCCGCCACCCGGTCGTGAACCTGCAGGATCCAGCGCGCCAAGCGCTGATCGACGCCGTGGCTCGCGTTGCACGCGGCGCCCTGGGCCACCATCGCGCTGAACATGTTGGCGTATCTGAGCAACAGGCGGTAGAACTCACCGCCGTGCTGCACCACTTCGCGCGCGAAGACGTCGGCGGGGATCCGCATGCCGTGCCCGGGGATCTGCACGATCACGGTCGTGTTCGTGATTCGCTGCCCGTAGAGCAGCGCGAGGCCCACGACCCCTTCGGCGCCCATCAGCCCGACCTCGACGGTGTCGCCTTCGGGGAGCTCCATCAGCGTCGAGGTGACCGCGTTCGCGGGAAAGACCGCGTAGCGGATCGGGTCGCCCTCGGATTCGAGCACGTCGCGCGACCGGAGCTCGACCGGTTCGAGGAACTCCGCGACGCGGGCGCGTTCGGGGCCGGAAAGCGCCTCGATCAAACGGCTCTCGCGGCCGGAATGGTTCGTCAGGTCCATCGCTCAAACGCCATCCGCCGCCCGCCGGAACGCCCCCCCCCCGCGGGTTCGGTTTGCGAGACGAGACGGGCCACGACCGGATAGCAGGCACAGCTCGCGGCGAGCAGCGCGCGGCGGTCGCGGATCGCGATGTGGCCTCGCCGGTATTCGAGCGCGCCGGACTGCCGGAGCACGTTCGCCGCGTCGGTGATCGACGCGCGCCGCGCCGCCAGCATGACGGCGAGCCGGTCTTGCGTGATGTCGACGGCCTTCGGGGCGCGACGGTCGTCGAGCATGAGCAGCAAGCGCGCGAAACGCTGGAGGAGAGCGTGGCGCGCGTTGCACGCGCCCAATTGCGCCATCAGGCGCTGGTACGCGGCGGCGAAGCGGAGGAAAACGCCGTACGGCTCGGCGTTGCGAACGACGACTTCTCGCCGAAAGTCGTCCGCGTCCATGCAGCTCGCATGCCCGGCAATCTGCACGACGACCGTCGTCGCGCTGTGCCGCCCACCGTACAGGGGGTCCGTTCCGACGAGCGCCTCCGGCCCCAGCAAGCCGACGTCGACCGCCTCGCCTTCCGGCATCAGCACGACCGTGGAGGCGACCGCGTCGTGCGGGAACCAAGCGTACCGCAGGCGCGTTCCGGTCACGCAGAGCGCGGTTCCGGCCTGCAGCGGCACGACCTCGAGGAAGCCCGTCAAGCGGCTGCGCTCGGCAGGCGCGATCCGCTGGAGGAGGGCGTTGGGCGGAAGCGACGCCGAGGCCGCTCCCGTGAGCGCGTTGCGAACCGTCACCTTCGAGCGCTTCGTAGCTGCTCGGCCACCGACCACTGTCCACGTGGACCCTCTTTTGCGGGTAGAGAACGTCGGATGGTCGAGACGCGCGCGTCCAGCGGCATCGCGGGGCTGGACGAGATCTTGTTCGGCGGCTTCATCGCCGGACGCAGTTATCTGATCAGCGGGCCGCCGGGAACCGGCAAGACGACGCTCGGCTGGCATTTTCTCCAAACGGGTGCGGCGGCCGGCGAGCCCGCGCTCTTCGTGACGTTCGGCGAGGCCGAGCCGGAACTGCGCGAGAACGCGCGGCGCACCGGCTTCGACACGAGCGGGACCGAGGTGCTCGACCTCAGCCCCTCGTCCGAGATGTTCGCGGAGATGCAGACCTACGACATCTTCTCGGCCTCGGAGGTCGAGCGCGAGCCGATCACGCGCCGCATCGTCGCCGCGATCGACCGGACCGGACCGCGCCGCGTCTTCGTCGACTCGATGACGAGCCTGCGGTATCTCGCGACCGACGTGCACGAGTACCGGCGCCAGGCGCTGTCCTTCGTCCGCTATCTCGTGGGGCGCGGCGCGATCCTGCTGATGACCTCGGAGATCTCGGCGGAACAGCCGGACGACGATCTGCGCTTCTTGGCCGACGGCGTGCTCGAGGTGGCACTGGGACCGCGCACGCGGACGATCCGCGTCACCAAGCTGCGCGGCTCCGACTTCCGGTCCGGCGCGCACACGCTGCGGCTCACGGAGCGCGGCGCGGTCGTGTTCCCGCGCCTCGTCCCCGAACCGAACCCCGCGCCGTTCGAGGCGACCCAGATCCGCACCGGCGTCGCCGAGCTGGATCGCGTCCTCGACGGCGGGATCGAGCGCGGAACCGTCACGCTGATCACCGGACCGACCGGCGTCGGGAAGACGACGCTGACGATGCAGGTGGTCACGACGGCCGCCCTGGCCGGGCATCGCGCGGCGGTCTACACCTTCGACGAGCGCGCCGAGACGCTCACGCGGCGCTGCGAGACCGTCGGGATGCCGGTCGGCGCGCAGATCGAAGCCGGGACGCTGCGCGTGCTGGAGATCGAGTCGCTGCGGTACGGCGCCGACGAGTTCGCGAACCTCGTGCGGCGCGGCGTGCTGGACCGGGACACCGAGATCGTGATGATCGACAGCGTCGCCGGGTACCGCGTCGCGATCGCGGGCGAGGACCTGGTCGAACGGCTGCACGCGCTCTGCCGGTATCTCGTCAACGCGGGCGTGACGGTGCTGCTCATCAACGAGCTGCAGGAGCTCGTGACCTCGAAGGTCAGCGACGCGGGGATCAGCTATCTCGCGGACAATATCGTGCAGATGCGGTACGTCGAGGAGATCGTGGACCACTCGTCCCGGCTCCTCCGCGGCGTCGGCGTGCTGAAGAAGCGGCTCAGCGGCTTCGAGAACACGATCCGCGAGCTGACGATCAGCGAGCGCGGCCTCGCTCTGGGCAGACCGCTCGCCGGGGTCATCACTCCGTTCGTCGAGCGGCGCGTTGGCGATAACGGAGCTTGAGCTCCCGGCGGGGCTGCGCGAACGCATCCTCGTCATGCTCTCGAACGCGCAGAACGAGCGGCTCCTCGCCGAGGCGCTCGCGCCGCGCTACGAGATCGTGCGCGAACCGACGGCGGACGGGCTCGACCTCTGCATCGTCGACGGCGTCGTGCTGCACCGGCAGTGGGAGGCGATCCGCGCGCTGCGGCGGCGCGAAGAGCCGGTGTTTCTGCCGGTGCTGCTCGCGACCGAGCGCCGCGACATCGGCTTGCTGACCCGCGCGCTGTGGCGCGTCGTCGACGACGTGATCGTGCGGCCGATCGAGAAGGCCGAGCTGCGCGCGCGGCTCGAGACGCTGCTGCGCGCGCGCCGGCTCTCGCTGCGGTTGCGCGAGATGTCCGATCTGTACGAGCACGAGCGGCGGATCGCGCGCCGCCTGCAGGACGCGGCGTTGCCGAACGCGTTCCCGGCCGTCCCCGGCGCGCGGTTCGACGCCTACTACCGGGCCGGCTCCGACGAGGCGCTGGTCGGCGGCGACTGGTACGACGTGATGCGGCTCGCCGACGGGCGCGTCGTGTTCAGCGTCGGCGACGTCAGCGGCGCCGGGCTCGAGGCCGCGGTGACGATGAGCAACGTTCGGCAGACGCTGCGCGGCGTCGCGCAGCTCCATCCCGATCCCGGCTTGATGCTGCAGGCCGCCGACAGCGCGCTCGCGCTCGACGCGATCGACCGGCAGTGCACCGCGTTCGTCGGGGTCTTCGACCCGGTCACCGGGTTCCTGACCTACGCGACCGCCGGCCATCCGCCGGCGCTGCTGCGCGGCGCGCGCGGCGAGATCGCGGAGCTTCGCACCGAGGGCCTTCCGCTCGGCGTCGAGCCGGGCGCGGCGCGGCTCGGCGAGATCGCCGCGATCGAGACCGGCGCGATGCTGGTCGTCCACACCGACGGGCTGACCGAAGCGGAGCGCGACGTGCTCGCCGGCGAGCGGCGGCTGCACGAGATCCTCGCCGAGCCCGGTCTGAGCTCCGCCGCCGACGCCGCGCTGGCGATCCAGGCGCGGATGCTGCGCGGCGCCCCGCACGACGACGTCGCGATCTTGGTGATGCGCGCCGAGGACGACGGGCAGGGCGGCGGGGCGCTGCGGCGCTGGAGCTTCGCGAGCGAGGACGCCGGGAGCGCGCGTGCGGTCCGCCGCGCGATCGTGGCCGAGCTCGAAGCGGCGGGCTTCGGCGAGGGCGCGCTCTTCAGCGTCGAGCTGGTCTACGGCGAGCTCATCGGGAACGTCGTCCGCTACGCGCCGGGGACGATCGAGGTGGTCCTCGACCGCAGCGGGGCGGCTCCGGTGCTGCACGTCCTCGACGGCGGCGTCGGATTCCGGATGACGCCTCGCTTGCCGTACGACGACATGAGCGAGCGCGGCCGAGGCCTCTACATCATCAACGAGCTGGTCGACATCTTCCACGTAGTCCGCCGCAGCGGCGGCGGAAGCCACGCCAGCGCCGTCCTCCGGCGCTGAACGCCGAATCGCCGATCGCGCGAAAAAAGGATTGAACCCCCGGTCGAGCGGGGCAAGACCCTTGCCGGGACACCAGCCCACTTGTCCCACGCCCCGGCCGCCTTACGGAGCCCGGGGCGTTGCTTTGCGGCGGCGAAGTATGGCCGCTCGGATGGACCATATCGCCATGGAGGAGCTGAGCGCCCTCGAATCGAGCGCGATCGCGATCGTGCGCGACGCCTACCGGCTCTTCGCGCCGTGCTGCGTGCTGTGGTCGATGGGAAAGGACAGCACGGTCCTGCTGTGGCTGATGCGCAAGGCGTTCCTCGGCCGCGTTCCGTTCCCGGTCGTGCAGCTCGACACCGGGATGGAGCTGCCCGAGGTGTACGCGTTCCGCGACCGCATCGCGCGCGAGTGGGAGCTCGATCTGCGCGTCGAGCAGTGCCCGCCGGAGGAGTCGTGCGATCCCGCGCTGCCGCCGCAGTCGCGTGCCGCCGCGCGGAAGACGGAAGGCTTGCGCGCGCTGCTCGCGCGCGAGGGCTACCGCGCGGTGTTCGTCGGGATCCGGCGCGACGAGCAGGCGACGCGCGCGAAGGAGCGGATCGTCAGCCCGCGCTCGCTCGACGGAAGCTGGAACGTGCGCGAGCAGCCGCCGGAGTTCTGGGGCTACACGCTCACCGAGATCCCGCACGGCGGCCACGTGCGGGTCCACCCGCTGCTGGCGTGGACCGAGCTCGACGTGTGGCGCTACACGAAGCGCGAAGAGATTCCCATCGTCGACCTGTATCTCGCGCGCGGCGGGATGCGTTACCGCTCGCTCGGCGAGAAGAACATCACGCAGCCCGTTCGCAGCGACGCGTCGTCGATCGACGAGATCATCGCCGAGCTGGCGGCGACGCGCGAGCCGGAGCGCGCGGGACGGACGATGGATTTCGAGAGCGAGGCGTCGTTCGAGCGGCTGCGCGGCGCGGGGTACATGTGATGCGCGACGCGCGCGTCGTCGTGCTCGGCCACGTCGACCACGGGAAGTCGACGCTGATCGGCAGGCTGCTGCACGACACCGGGTCGCTGCCGCAGGCGCGGATCGACGAGATCGTCGCCAGCTCGCGCCGCCGAGGACGCGAGACGGAGTGGTCCTTCGCGCTCGACGCGCTGCAGGACGAGCGCGATCAGGCGGTGACGATCGACACGACGCGCGTGTGGCTGCGGATCGGCGAGCGGCGTTTCGCGATCATCGACGCGCCGGGCCACGAGGAGTTCCTCGCCAACGCGATGACCGGCGCGAGCGACGCCGACGCCGCGGTCCTGGTCGTGGACGCGGAGCGCGGCGTCGAGGACCAGACGCGGCGGCATGTCTATCTGCTCGGGCTGCTGGCGATCGGCGAGGTGATCGTCGCGGTGAACAAGATCGACGCCGCCGGGGACCCCGCGCGCGTCGCCGCGGCGGGCGACGCGGCGCGGCGCGCGCTCGAAGCGGTCGGCGTCCGCGCGAGCGCGGTCGTCCCGGTCTCCGCGCGCGACGGCGACAACGTCGCGTCGCGCTCGGCGCGCACGCCGTGGTACGGCGGCCCGCCGCTGACCGAGCTGCTCGCGGCGGTCGCCGCGCGCGGCGAGCGCGCCGGCGAGGGGCCGCTGCGCATCCGGGTGCAGGACGTCTACCGGCGCGGCGAGGAGCGCGTCGTCGCGGGTGTCGTGCGCAGCGGGCGCGTTCGCGCCGGCGACGTGCTGCGCGTCGCGCCCTCGGGGAAGACGGCGCGCGTCCGGGCGCTGCGCGCGTGGCCGCACGATGTGGTCTCCGCCGGCCCCGGCGAGCCCGCCGGGGTCGTGTTCGACGGACCCGTCTACGTCGACCGCGGCGATCTGCTCTCACACGTCGACGAGCCGCCCGCGACGGTCCGCTCGCTGCACGTGCGCGCGTGCTGGTTCGACCGCGAGCCGCCGCACGCGGAGGAGTGGGTGCGGCTGCGCGCCGGCAGCGCGGACGTCTCGGCGCGCATCACCGCGGTGCTCGCGACGACCGACCCGCGAACGCTCGAACCGCCCGAGCACGGCGTCGCCTCGCGCGGGATGGTGTACGATCTCGCGCTGCAGACCGTCGTCCCGCTCGCGCTGGATCCCGGCGAGCGGTGCGCGCTCGCGCGCCGCGGCGTCCCGGTCGCCGCCGCGCACGTGACCTCGCTGCAGCCGCTCGGCGCGAACGTGTTCGCCGCGGCGCATCTCGTCGACGCCGCGGCGCGCGCGGAGCGCAACGGCCACTACGGGGTGGTGATCTGGCTGACCGGGCTGCCGGCGTCGGGGAAGACGACGATCGCGATGCACGTCGAGCGGGAGCTGTTCCGCCGCGGCTACCGCGTCTACGCGCTCGACGGCGACACGCTGCGCACCGGGCTCTCGCGCGACCTCGACTTCTCGAACGAAGGGCGCAGCGAGAACATCCGGCGCGTCGCGGAGGTCGGGAAGCTCCTGGCCGACGGGGGGACGATCGCGCTGATCTCGCTGGTCTCGCCGTCGGCGTCGGACCGGGCGCGGGCGCGCGAGATCGTCGGCGAGCGGTTCCACGAAGTGTACGTCGCGGCGTCGCTCGCGACGTGCGAGCGGCGCGATCCGAAGCGGCTCTACGCGCGGGCGCGGGCCGGCGAGCTGACCGGGTTCACCGGGATCGACGCGCCCTACGACGTTCCGGAGGCGGCCGAGCTGGTGCTGAACACGGAGAAGAACGACGTCGACCGCACCGTCGCCGATGCGGTCGAGTACGTGGTGCGGGCGGCGCGGCTGCGCGCGCCGTCACGGTCGGTCAGCGGCTCGGCGTGACGTCCGCCGAGTCGAACTCGTAGAGGTCGGGACCGGGGATCGCGGCCGTCGTCTTCAGGACGCCGTTCCGGAACGTGCCGGTCACGTGCAGTGCGTGGAATCCGCCGACGTCGAGCCAGATGTTCTTCCCGTCGAGCCCGCCGGAGACGTCCACGATCCCGCCGTCGCTCGGCTGATACGTCCCTTGGACGATCCCGTCGGGTGAGATGCGGATGCGCAACAGCCCGTCGTACTCGCCGGCGTGGTAGCGGTCGGTGAGCTTCGTCGGGATGGTGTAGGACTGGGTCTGCGCCGAGGTCGTGCTCGCGGCGAGCGCGCTTACCGGGAGGGCGAGCGCCGCGAGCATCCCCGCGGCGGCAGCCGCGCAGCGGATCTTCGATGTCATAGCGTCTTCAAAACACGCGTCGCGGTGCGCGCGTTGCGGTCATTTCTTCAGGTAGGGGAGCGGTCCGCCGCGGTGCTGCTCGCCCGGCGGTTCGGTGGGCTGCGGCGCGCCGGCGTGCGGCCCTTTGTCGTGCTCCGTCGTCTGGTGGTGCGGCGCGCGCTCGAGCTTCTCGAGCCCTTCGCGGTGCGCTTCGACCGGGTTCTTCGGATGCTCTTGGTCCATGACGCCCGCGTACCCGCCGCGGCCGTGCGTCGCGCGCGGCGTTCGCACGCCGTGTGCGAGAGCGTTCGAGCGGGCGCAAACACGGGTACGCTGGTGGGCAAAGGAGGTATGCCTATGGCAACCCGTTCGAAGAAGTCCGGCGGCCGCACGAGCGGCGGCCGCAAGAAGAGCACGTCGTCGCGCAAGAAGACGTCCTCGCGCAAGAAGAGCACGTCGAGCCGGAAGAAGACGTCCTCGCGCAAAAAGAGCACGTCTTCGCGCAAGAAGACGTCGTCGCGCAAGAAGAGCACCTCGAGGCGCAAGAAGAGCACGTCCGCCCGGAAGAAGAGCGGCGGGCGCAAGAAGAGCAGCTCGTCGCGCAAGAAGAGCTCCGGCGCGCGCAAGAGCTCGGGCGGGCGGAAGAAGAGCACGTCGGGCCGGAAGAAGACCGGCGGGCGGAAGAAGTCCGGGCGCAAGTACAGCCGCGGCGCGTCGAACGACGTCGGCAGCGAGATGCGCCGGTACAAGAAAGGCACCGCGCGCAGCGGCGGCAAGGGCGGGAAGGTGAAGAGCCGCAAACAGGCGATCGCGATCGGGCTCTCCAAGGCGCGGCGCTCCGGCAAGAAGGTTCCGAAGAACCCCAACCGCTGATCGGTCGTCGTCTATCGTGACGGGCGCGGTGATCGGAGAAGCGCTCGTCACGGTAGATCGACACCGGACGATTTTTCTATCCGGTCGTCTGCGCCCGCGCCTATGATTCTCGGACGACGGTGCGGGGCGGTATCCGCTCTCGCGCGTCGGTGGAGGCTCGAGAGATGACACGTACTGCACGTGCCCTGGCGGTCGCCGTGATCGCCGGGGGGACGCTCGCGTTCGGCGCATACGAACGAGGCGACGCGCAAGGAGCGGCGCTGACCGCGGACCAGGCCGCGGAGCGCTGGGTCTGCCGGCGCGCGGCGGACGCGACCACGCAGAACGCGACAATGGGCGATGCCGGACGCACCGCGCTCGTCTGCCGGCCGCTCCGCATCGAAGCGCGGATGATGAGCGATTCGTCGATGGTCCGCATCGGGAGCACCCGCGCGAAACCCGCGGCCGACGGTCCGGACCTCTCGAACGCGCTCACGCCCGCGCAGATCAACGACGCCTGGGCGCGCTTCGTGCAGCGGCAACTCGGCGAGATGCCGTTCACCGGCGGAGGCTAGCCGTGTCCGGCGCACGCCGGCCGAGCTCATCTACTACAACCAGCTCGACAAGGGCGGGCACTTCGCGGCTTGGGAACAGCCGCAGCTCTTCTCGGAAAAGCTGCGCGCCGGATTCCGGCCGCTGCGCAAGGGACTCCGGACATGATCGACGTTGCACCCCCGCCGGCCGGCGACAAGACCGCGGTTCGGCCGTTCCCGACGATCCGTTTCTCGGACGCCGAGCTGGCTGATCTTCGCAGCCGCGTCGACGCGACGAGGCTCCCCGAGCCCGAGACGGTCGGCGACTATTCGCAAGGCGTGCCGCTCGCCACCGTTCGCGCCGTCGCGAAGTATTGGACGAACGGCTACGACTGGCGCGCGTGCGAAGCGAAGCTGAACGCGATCCCGCAGTTCGTGACGCAGATCGACGGGCTCGACGTCCACTTCGTCCACGTGCGGTCGAAGCACGAGAACGCGCTGCCGATCATCGTCACGCACGGGTGGCCCGGCTCGTTCATCGAGCAGCTCAAGATCATCGGCCCGCTCACCGATCCGACCGCGCACGGCGCCGGCGCCGCGGACGCCTTCCACGTCGTGATCCCGTCACTCCCAGGCTACGGCTTTTCGGGGAAGAGCGAAGCCCCGGGCTGGGACCCGCCGCACATCGCGCGGGCGTGGATCGAGCTGATGAAGCGCCTCGGCTACACGCGGTACGTCGCGCAAGGCGGCGACTGGGGCAACGCGGTCACCGAGCTGATGGCGCTCCAGGCGCCTCCGGAATTGCTCGGCATCCACACCAACATGCCGGCGGCGGTCCCGGCCGATATCTCGAAGGCCGTCAACTCCGGACAGGCGCCGGCCGGGCTCTCTGCCGAGGAAGCGCACGCGTTCGACCAACTGCGCGACTTCTTCGGGAAGCACATCGGCTACGCGATCGAGATGACGACCCGTCCGCAGACGCTCTACGGGATCGCCGATTCTCCGGTCGGCCTGGCCGCGTGGATGCTCGACCACGACGGGGCGAGCTTGGAGCTGATCGCGCGCGTCTTCGCCGGGGAATCCGCCGGCCTCACGCGAGACGACATCCTCGACAACGTCACGATGTACTGGTTGACGAACACGGGGATCTCTTCGGCCAGGCTCTATTGGGAGAACCGAAGCGCGCCGGGTTTCTTCGATGTGAGAAACGTGCAGATTCCGGTTGCCGTCAGCGCATTCGCGAACGAGATCTATCAAGCGCCCCGAAGCTGGGCGGAGCGCGCGTACCCGAAGCTCGTCTACTACAACAAGCACGACGTCGGCGGCCACTTCGCCGCCTGGGAGCAGACGCAGCTTTTCTCGCAAGACGTTCGCGCCGCGTTCCGACCGCTGCGGGGCGCGTAGGGAACGCTCAGCCATGATGCAGTCGGAAAGGTCTCTGCCCGATCGGCGCCGTTTTTTGAGCGGCACGGCACTCGGCTTGGCGGCGGCGGAACTCGCGACGTTCGGCGTCGCGAGCGCACAGACGGCCGCCCACACGTCATTTCCGTCGTTGCAACACGTCGATGCCGGCGTTC
>DATHLL010000169.1:0-3513 GCA_035488195.1 Candidatus Elarobacter sp.
GTACGGGCCCGCGTGCACGATCGGCACGCCGTTCACGACCTCGGGCTCGGAAAGCGTGTCGTGGCTGTGCCCGCCGAGGATCAGCTCGAGCCGCGGGACGCGTTGCGCGAGCAGCCGGTCGTGGCGCAAGCCGAGATGCGAGAGCGCGATCAGCGTCGTGCCGGACGGCGTCTCCTCCGCGATGCGTTCCGCGACCTCGATCGGGTCGAGGAACCGCCAGCCGAAGAGCCGCTCCCACGGCGATCCGGCCGGGTACTGCACGACCAGCAGCCCGAAGAAGCGCAGCGTCCACGGCGCGACGCCGTCGTCGCGCTCGATGACGACGTCGCGCGCGAACGGCAGCGGGCGGTCGCGCGCGTCGATCAGGTTCGCGCAGGTGAACGGGTGCTTCATCTTCGCCGCGCGCGCGCGCACTGCGCCGAACAGGTAGTGGAACTCGCGGTTCCCCATCGCCTGGACGTCGACGTGCGCGGCGTCGAGCTCCGCGATGATCGGCTCGCTGCGGTGGTACACGGTCTGCGAGCCGCGCAGCGAGTCGCCGCAGTCCGCGTACAGCCCCGGCTTCGCCGCGCGCAGCGCGTTCATCGGCGCGGCGAGATGCCGGTGGTCGTGCACGTCGCTGGTGTGGTAGATGCGCACGCTAGCGGCGCTCCGCGCGCGTCATGCGCGCGCGCCGTCCGCCGCCGCGGCGAGGACCCAGTCGGCGTTCCGCTGCAACGCATCGGGCGGCCCGAGCGCGGCGCGAACGCGCGCGTAGCCCTCGATCTGGCGCTCCGGCGCGGCGAGCAGCTCCAGCATTCCGGCGGCGAGCGCGGCCGGCGTCGCAGCCTCCTGCAGCAGCTCGGGGACGAGCGGTTCGCCGAGCACGAGGTTCGGCAGCGTGACGTAGCGCGGCACCTTGATGCGGCGCGCGATCTTCGCCTGCGCCTCGGAGAGCACGTACAGCGCGAGCGCCGGCGTCTCGATCAGCGCCGCTTCGAGGACGGCGGTGCCGGAGGCGATCGCCGCCGCGTCGGCGTCGCGCAGCGCCGCGCGCGCGTCGCGCACGACGCTCACCGGGAGCGGCGAGCGGAACGAGAGCAGGTGCTCGACGTGGCGCTGCGCGTCGTCGTTCGCCGCGACGATCGTCGCGCGCACGTCGGGCCGGGTCTCGCGGACGCGCGCCAGCGCGTCGAGCAGCCGCGGCGTGTGCCGCTCGATCTCGCCGGCCCGGCTCCCGGGGAGCAGCGCGACGAGCCCGCCGCCGGCCGGCGGCGCGGCGCGGCGCGCGCGCGGCGCGACCGTCGACACCATCGGATGCCCTTCGAACCCGATCGGGAGCCCGAGCGAACGGTAGAACTCCGCCTGGTGCCGGAAGATCGTCAGCGCGTCGCAGGTGCGCGCCACCAGCCGCGCGCGCTTCGCGCTGTCGAGCCACGCCGACGGCGGCGCGTAGTACACGATCGGCTTCGCGAATCCCAGCGTGCGCAAGATCCGCGCGAGCCGCAGGTTGAACGCGCCGAAGTCGACCAGCACGACCAGATCGGGCGCGCGCCGCCGCAGCGCGAACGCGATCCGCAGCCCCGCGGTCAGTGTGCGCGGGAGCCGCTTCACCGCCTCGAAGACGCCGAGCGAGGCCCAGCCGCGGTTGCGCTGCACGATCCGCGCGCCGGCGCGCTCGAGCCGCTCGTCGCCGACCGCCTCGGCCTCGACCGGGGTCCGCGCGCGCATCGCGGCGAGCAGGTCGGCGGCGAGCAGCTCGCCCGATGCCTCCCCCGTCGAGAAGAAGACGCGCACGGGACGCGGCGCTACTTGAGGATCCCGCGCTCGGAGGGCGTCTCGAGGAACTCCAGCAGCGTGCGGCCCTCCGGCGTCTGCACCGTCTCGCGGAGCGCCGCGACGGCGCGCGAGACGTTGTTCTCGGAATGGTAGATGATCTTGTACGCGTCCTTTAGCTCGGCGATCGCCTCGCGCGCGAAGCCGGCGCGGCGCAGCCCGACGAGATTCGGGCCGAGCACCGCCGGCGGGTTCCCGTCGGCGAGCATGAACGGCGGGAGATCCTTCGGCAGCTTCGCGTAGCCGCCGACGAACGCGTAGCGGCCGATCCGCACGAACTGGTGGACCCCCGCCATCGCGCCGATGCTGGCGTGGTCCTCGACGACGACGTGGCCGGCGAGCTGCGCGAGGTTCGACATCGTCACGTGGTCCCCGACGCGGCAGTTGTGCGCGACGTGCGTATACGCGAGCAGCAGGCAGTCGTCGCCGATCGAGGTCAGCCCGCCGGCGTCGGCGCTCCCGCGGTGGATCGAGACGTACTCGCGGATCACGCAGCGCGCGCCGATCGTCGTGTAGGCGACCTCGCCTTCCTCGGCTTTGCGGTCCTGCGAGGGCGCGCCGACCGTCGCGAACGGGTGGATCACCGTCTCCTCGCCGATCGTCGTGCGCCCGGTGACGACGACGTGCGCGAGCAGCGAGGCGCGCGCGCCGACCGTCACGTTCTCGCCGACGACGCAGTACGGCCCGATGTCGGCGGTCTTGTGGACGTTCGCGCTCGGGTGGACGATCGCGCTGTGGTGGATCACAGGTGCAGGACTCGCGAGTCGTGCGCGAACGCCGACGGGTCGACCGAGATCGAGAACGTCAGCTCGGCGCTCACGACCCTCTTCCCCTCGACCGTCGCCTCGACCGCGACCCAGCCGATGTTCAGCTTGTGGCGCAGCACGCGCGCCTCCATGTCGAGCCGGTCGCCTGGGACGACGGGGCGCTTGAACTTCGCCTTGTCGATCCCCGCGAGGTACGGCACCTTGCGCGCCATGTCGCCCGGCTGCAGGATCGCGCAGCCGCCGAGCTGCGCGAGCGCCTCGATCATGTAGACGCCCGGGAAGAGCGGGTTGCCCGGAAAATGTCCGGTAAATTGCGGCTCGTTCGCGGTGATGTTCTTGTAGCCGCGCGCATACACCATCGGCTCGAGCTCGGTGATGCGGTCGATGAGCAGCATCGGATACCGGTGCGGCAAGATCTTCATGATCTCGCGCACGTCGAGGTTCGGCACGTCGCCTACGCGCGGCTCGGCCGCAGGCCGAACGCGACGGCGTCGTCGCCGTTCGACGACGACGCGACGAGCTCGCGGATCGCGGTGCAGTGGAGCTTGTGACCGCTCTTGATCGCGACGACCTCGCACTGCGGGTACGCGCCGAGCAGCGCGAAATCGCCGACCAGGTCGAGGATCTTGTGACGCGCGGGTTCGTCGGGATCGCGCAGCGGTCCGAGCGGGCCGTCGGGTCCGAAGACGACGGCGTTCTCGAGCGTGCCGCCCTGCGCGAGACCGCGATTGATGAGCGACTCGACCTCGTGCAGGAAGCCGAACGTGCGGTTCGGCGCGACGTCGCGGCGGTACGCGTCCGGCGCGATCTCCGCCTCGACGTATTGCGCGCCGATCGGCTGCGGATAGTCGACCGTCATGCACACGCGAAACGACGCCGCGGGCGCGATCACGAGCAGCTTGTCGCCGTCGCGGAACAGCATCGGCTGCGT
>DATHLL010000170.1:0-5635 GCA_035488195.1 Candidatus Elarobacter sp.
TACCACCATCGCTGCCGACGTGCTGGCGCGGACGGCGCGGGCGCACGGGCCGGCGCGATTCTTGACCGGAACGGACGAGCACGGGCAGAAGGTCGCGAACGCCGCCGCGGCCGCCGGGATGACGCCGCAGGCGTATGTCGACTCGCTGGCACCGCAGTGGCGCGAGCTCGCCGACGCGTACGACGCGCGGCCCGACGACTTCATCCGCACCACCGAGCCGCGCCACGCCCACACCTGCCTCGCGCTGTTCGAGAAGATGCGCGCGGCGGGCGACGTCTACGAAGGCGTCTACGAAGGCTGGTACTGCACGCACGACGAGACGTTCTGGCCCGAGGCGAAGCTGGTCGACGGGCGCTGTCCGAACCCGGAATGCCGCCGCCCGGTGCAGTGGCTCTCGGAGAAGAACTGGTTCTTCCGCCTCTCCGCGTACCGCGACCGGCTGATCGCGCACTTCCGCGCGAACCCCGACTTCCTGCGGCCGCAGTCGCGCTGGAACGAGATGATGGCGATCCTCGAGGAAGGACTCGAGGATCTCTCGATCTCGCGCTCGTCGTTCGACTGGGGGATCCCGCTGCCGGGCGGCGGCGTGCTGTACGTGTGGTACGACGCGCTGATCAACTACGTCAGCGCGCTGGGCTGGCCGGAAGATCGCGACGGGCTCTTCGCGACGTTCTGGCCCGGAATGCACCTGATCGGGAAAGAGATCGCGCGCTTCCACACGCTGATCTGGCCGGCGATGCTGTGGTCGGCGGGGCTGCCGGAGCCGAAGCGCGTCTTCGCGCACGGCTGGATCACGAACGAAGGCGAGAAGATGTCGAAGAGCCTGGGCAACGTGATCGAGCCGTTCGTGCTCGCGCGTGAGTTCGGCGCCGACTCGGTGCGTTATTTCCTCATGCGCGAGGCGCCGTTCGGGAGCGACTTCTCGATCTCGATCGAGAAGCTGCGCCAGCGTCACAACAGCGATCTCGGCAACGACCTCGGCAACCTGCTGCGCCGTTCGCTCGCGATGCTGCAGAAGTACCGCAACGGGCTCGTCCCCGAGCCGAGCGACGGGCGCGTCCGCGAGCGCGTCGCCGATCTACCGGCGCTGGTCGCCGAGCATGTGATGTGTCTGCGGTTCCGCGAAGGGATCGACGAGATCTGGAACATCGTCACGCTCCTGAACCGCGCGATCGACGAGCAGAAGCCGTGGGATCTCTACAAGCACGGACGCGGCGCCGAGCTCGACGAGCTGCTCTACGATCTGTGCGAAGGGCTGCGCTGGCTCAGCCTGCTGCTTTTCCCGTACATGCCGGCGAAATCGACCGAGATCTGGCGGCAGCTCGGCCTCGAGGGGACGCCCGAACGCCGCTGGGACGAGGAGCTCGTCTGGGGACGGCTCGCGGCGGGGACGCAGACCGACCCCGGCGCGCCGCTCTTCCCGCGCCTCGACCCGCCCGCCGCGTAGCTTCGCATCACCGCGAGGAGGTTCTCACCATGGCAGTAGCAACGGACGCACCGCGACCGCCGGCGCACACCGGCACCAACGACACGCTGCACCGCGCGGGGATCGCGCTGCGCGGCGTCGTCGCGATCGCGCTCGGCGTCTTCGCGATCGCGGAGCGCGGCTATTCCACCGCGCTGGTCGGCGCGTTCGTCGCGTTCGCGTTCGTCGACGGGATCGCGCGGCTCGTGATCGCGCTGCGCTCGACCGGGCGCGACAAAGCGTGGCTGATCCACGCGCTCGAAGGGCTGGTCGGGATCGGGCTCGGGATCGCGGCGCTCACCGTCGTGCGCAACCTGATCTCGCTGACGTGGACGATCGCCGAGTGGGCGTTCGGGATCGGCGTGCTGACGATCGTCTTCGCGCTCGTCACGTGGGGACGGCTGCGCGACGCGTGGCTGTGGCTGCTCGGCGGGATCCTGCTGATCGCGCTCGGCGCCGCGCTGCTGTGGTTCACCTGGGGCGGGTTGCTCGCGCCGGGGATCGCGCTCGGGCTGTTCGGGATCGTCTACGGGCTGGTCTCGCTGGCGATCGCGGGCCGCACGCACCAGCACGCGGCCTCGGCGCCGCCCGCGCACCGGTAGCGCCCGACGGCTACTGCGGATCGGGCGCGGGCTGGTTGCCGTTCGCGCGCTCGCGCTCGATGACGCCCTGGCAGTACGCGCGGTAGAACGTGCAGATCGCGCGCGAGAGCGCGAAGTGCGGCGGCAGCGTGAACCCGGGCGGCGGCGCCTGCATCGGGAACGTGCGGCGGATCCCGTCGTGGAGGTACATGTCGATCGGATCGTTCCGGCGCGGGAAGACATGCGGCCACGGAAACGACACTTCCTCGAAGTAACCGTCGGAGTACCGGATGAGACAGCGCAGGTAGTAGTAGTTCGTGCTGCCGGCGCGGCCCTGTTCGATCGCCGTGCAATCGCCTTGCGCGGAGAAGTACATCTCCGGCGTTCCGGACATCACCGCTTCGTAGCGCATCTGGTTCGGCGCGCGCGCGGGCGGACGGCGCTGCGGCGGGACGTCGACGAGCGAGCGCTGCGCCTGCGCGATCGTCTTGCTGAACTGCGCGTCGAGTGCCGCGATCTGCTGCTGCGAGAAGCCGTTCTTCGGCGCCGGCGGCGCGGCGGTCGGGAGCTCGCGCGGGCGCGGCTCCTCGGTCGGGACGGCGCGCGCGTGATGGATCGTCCCGCGCTCGGGGCGGTACGCCGGTTCGGTGGTGGGCTCGGTGGTGGGACGCGCGGTCGGGGGAAACGTCGGGATCGGCGGAAGCGTCGGCACCGGCGGCATCCGCGGGAGCGGCTCTTGCGCGACGCGGCGCGGCTGCTGCCGGACGGGCTGCGTGCGCGGGGTGCGGCGCGCGGCGCGCGGGACGGTGCGCTTCTCGATCGTGATCGCGTCGGAGAGCGCGACGATCTCCGGCGGCGGCGTCGGGCGCGGGAGCAGCTTCGCGACGACCGGCACGACGCGGTCCGCGAAGAAGCCCCACACGGCGCCGATCGCGAGATGGACGGCGAGCGAGGCGATCAGCGCCGCGACGAGGAGCTTCCGACGACCCGGCGGGTCGGCGCGCTCGGGGAACAAGTCCACTTCAGGCCTAAGGATTCACCATGATCGACACGCACGCCCACGTCCACGACCGGGCGTTCGACGAGGACCGTGAGGCGGTGCTGGCGCGAGCGCGCGAGCGCGGGGTCGCCGCGATCGTCACGGTCGGCTGCGACGTCGAGGATAGCCGACGAGCCTGCGAAACTGCTGAACGCTACGGGCTCGCGGCGACGATCGGTATCCACCCGCACGAAGCGAAGGACGCGCCGGCCGACCTCGCCGCAACGTTCGACGCGCTGCGCGACCGCTACGGCGAGCGGATCGCCGCGGTCGGCGAGACGGGACTCGACTACCACTACGACCACAGCCCGCGCGAGGTGCAGCGCGCGGTCTTCGCCGCGCAGCTCGCGTACGCGCGCGAGCGCGCTCTGCCGCTGGTGTTCCACCAGCGCGAGGCGCACGAGGACTTCGTCGCGGGACTGCGCGCCGGCTACGATCCGCGCGCGCAGCGCGGGATCGTCCACTGCTTCACCGGGACGACCGGCGAAGCGCGGCTCTTCACCGGTGAGTTCGGGCTGATGCTCGGGATCGGCGGCGTGGTGACGTTTAAGACCGCGCAGCCGCTGCGCGACGCGGTGAGGGACGTCGGGCTCGACGCGATCGTGCTCGAGACCGACTGCCCGTACCTCGCGCCGATCCCGCACCGCGGGAAGCGCAACGAGCCGGCGTTCGTCGCCGACACGGCGCGCGCCGTCGCGGACGTGCTCGGCGTCGGCGTCGACACCGTCGTCGCGCGCGCGGACGCGAACGCGCGGCGCGTCCTCGGGCTCGAGGTCGCCGCGTGATCCCGCAAGAAGGTGCAGTCCGACGACGTTCCGCGCCGCGTGCTGACGCTCAAGCGCGAGCTGGTGCAGCTCCGGCACGCCGTCGCGCCGGTGCGCGACATCCTCGCGCCGCTGCTGCGCGGCGAGCTCGCGCCGCTCGACCCCGCGCTGGTCGCGTACTTCCGCGACGTCTACGACCACGCGCTGCGCGCCGGCGAGCAGATCGACTCGATCCGCGACCTGCTCAACAGCACGCTCGACATCCATCTCTCCTCGGAAGCGCACCGCCAGGGCGAGGTCTCGAAGCAGCTCACGATCATCGCGACGATCTTCCTGCCGCTGACCTACATCACGGGCTTCTTCGGCCAGAACTTCGGCTGGATGGTGAACCACATCGACAAGCCGTCCGAGTTCTTCTGGATAGGCCTCGGCACGCAGGTCCTCGCCGTGCTGATCCTGCTGGTCTACTTCCGCCGCAAAGGCTGGTTCTAGGCTCCGACCTCGGAGGTGAGGTCGGCGGGCGGGGGCCGTCTAAGATGAGGGCGATGGTTTCCGATCCAGCCGGGAAGGGCGCCTATGTCCGCGAGATGTTCGCGGCGATCGCTCCCCGCTACGACCGGGCGAACAGGCTGCTGACCGCGGGCGTCGACGAGGCGTGGCGCCGCCGGGCCGTCCGCGAGCTGGCGGCGCCGCACGGCGGGCGGGTGGCCGACCTGTGCTGCGGGACCGGCGACCTGGCGTTCCATCTGCTCAAGACCGACCCCGCGGTCCGGGTCGTCGCGGTGGATTTCACCCCGGCGATGCTCGACGGCGCTCGCGCCCGCGCCAAGCGCGAGGACCGCGACGGGCGGGCGAGCTTCGTGGAGGGCGACGTCACCCGGCTGCCGTTCGGGGACGCGAGCTTCGACGGGGCGACGATGGGGTTCTCGATGCGGAACGTCGTCGACGTCCTGGCAACCTTGAAGGAAGCGCGCCGCATCCTCAAGCCGGGCGCGCGCTTCGTGAACCTCGACGTGACCAAGCCGGCGAACCCGCTGGTGCGGCGCGGCTTCGGCGTCTACTTCTACGGGCTGGTCCCGCTGATCGGGGGCCTGGTCGGCGGCTCGAAGACCGCCTACCGCTACCTGCCGAACTCGCTGACGAACTTCCCCGACGCCGACGGGCTCGCCGAGCGCTTCCGCGCCGCCGGGTTCCGCGAGGTGAAGACGATCCGGCTCGGCTTCGGCGCGATCGCGGTCCACGTGGGGACCGCCTGATGCTGCACCGGGCGGCCAGCGGGCGCGACCTCTACGCGCTGGTCGAGGACTACTTCGCCCGCTCGTTCGTCACGGACAACGAGCTGATCACCGAGGCGGTCCGGCGGATGCTGGCCGCCGGCGGGAAGCGGCTGCGCCCGCGCTTCACGCTGCTCGCCGCCGAGGCGGTCGGCGGCCGAGCCGAGGACCATCTGCGGCTGGCGGCGTTCATGGAGCTGATCCACGTCGCGACGCTGATCCACGACGACGTGGTCGACGGCGCCGAGACGCGCCGCGGCGTGAACGCGACCGCGGTCGACTTCGGCAACCGCATCAGCGTCCTCGCCGGCGACTACCTCTTCGCGTGGATCTTCAAGAACGTCACCGCCGACTACCCGAATCCGATCCCGCACGTGCTCAGCTCGACGCTCGCCGACATCACCGACGGCGAGGTGCTCCAGCTCCGCGCGCTCGGCGATCTGAGCACGACGCTCGCGACGTACGTGCAAGTGGCGGAGAAGAAGACGGCCTCGCTGTTCGCGGCATCGGCG
>DATHLL010000171.1:0-2363 GCA_035488195.1 Candidatus Elarobacter sp.
GCGTTCGGCGAGGGCTTGAAGCTGTTCGGAAACTGCATCAGCCCGCAGGCGAGCTTCCCGCTCGCCGCGAGCGGCTCCAGCGCGCGCCGGAACTCGCCGATCTCCGGCGGGATCGCGGTCACGTCGGCCGGGAGATGCGTCGCCGCGCCGGGCAGCTTCACCGAGAACAGGAATCCCGGCGGCGTCCGCTGCACCATCGCCTCGAACGACGCGGCCGGCGGGACGCGGTAGTACGTGCTGTCGATCTCGACGGCCGAGAACGCGCGCGCGTAGTACTCGAGCATCTCGCGCGGCTTCGTCCCCGGCGGGTAGAACGGCCCGATCCAGTCACGATAGCTGAAGCCGCAGGTGCCGACGCGGATCCCCGGGACGTCGTCGCCCTTCTTCTTCGCCTTCACCGGCGCCGGCTTCTCGCCGTCCGCGAACATCCCGAGCTGCACGCCGTCCTTGTTCCCGCGCGGCGCACGCCGGTGCTACGGGGCCGGCGGCTCTTGGAGGCGTTCGCTGAGGATCCGCTGCGCGGCGTGGAGCGTCGCGAACCGCTCGGCGGCGCGCTGGTAGATCTCCTCGGTGATCGCGTCGAGCGCCTCGGGCGCGATCTCCGGCGCGTGCCGCGCGATCACCACCGGGATCGCGTCGCGGATCGCGCGCAGCGCGTCCTCGGTCGTCTCCGTGAGCTGCGCCGCGAGCGAGTCGAGCGCGCTCGAGAGCCGCCCGGCGAGCGCGCGCCCCAGCTCCTGCGTGCTCTTCGCGAAGATCTCGGGGAGCCCGTCGATCTGCCGCTGCAACTGCTCGAGCGCCGCCCGCGACACGACGACCATCTCGTCGCCTGATTCCATCCCGCCCTCTCGCGCACCGGCTCCGCGATTCCCTGCGGAGCGCGGAGGGTTAGACCTCGGCCAGGAGGCGTTGCATCTCGGCGTGGACCGTCGCGTTCGTCGCCAGGATCGAGCCGGCGCCGATGTCGAGCGGCGTGCCGTCGATCGCGGTCGTCGTGCCGCCGGCTTCGCGGATCATCAGCGCGCCGGCGGCGACGTCCCACGCGCTCAAGTCCCATTCCCAGAAGCCGTCGTAGACGCCGGCCGCGACGAATGCGAGGTCGATCGCCGCGCTGCCGTCGCGGCGCAGCGCCTGCGCGTGGTTCGAGAGGTGCGCGAAGTACGGGCCGTTGCGCGCGTAGCGCGCCGGGTTGAAGCCGGTGCAGACCATCGCATCGGCGACGCGCTCGACGGCCGAGACGCGCATCGGGACGCCGTTGCGGAACGCGCCGCCGCCGCGCCGCGCGGTGAAGAGCTCGCCCAGGACCGGCGCGAAGATCGCACCCGCCTCGACCACGCCGGCGCGCTCGTACGCGACCGAGACGCAGAACAGCGGATAGCGGTGCGCGTAGTTCGTCGTCCCGTCGAGCGGGTCGACGACGAACCGCTCGTCGCCGGCGCCCGCATGCGCGCCGGTCTCCTCGCCCAGGATCGACGCGCTGGGAAACGCCTCGCGGATGCGCCGCACGATCAGCGCCTCGCTCGCACGGTCGGCGTCGGTGACGAGGTCGTGCGGCCGCTTCTCGGCGACGTCGCGGGGCCGGTCGAGGCGCTCGCACAAGAGCGCGCCCGCGTCGCGCGCGAGCGCCGTGATGAAAGCGAGCGGGTCCAACCTCGTCCTCCTCGGAATGGGGCTCGGCGATGAGAGACTTCCCTTCCGGGCGGCGCGACCGCGTCCTCGCGGCGATCGAGATCCCGGCGCTCGGCGTGTGGCTCGGCGCGCTGCTCGGCTTCGCGTTCGTCTTCGCGCCGCTCGCGTTCCGGCTCGTCGCGCCGCTCGACGTAACGCGCTTCGCCGAGCTGATCGCGCGCGCGCTCGGCGTCCTCACCGTCTGGGGCTACGTGCTCGGCGGGCTTGCGATCGTCGTCGTGCTCGCCCGCTCCGCGGCGGCCGGCGAGCGCACCTGGGACTTCGCCCGCGCCGCGCTCATCGCCGTCGCGCTCGGTCTCGCGGCCTATCAGCAGCGCGCGATCGTCCCCGCGATGGCCGCGATCACCGACGTGCGCGGCGCGCAGTACGGCGCGCTGCACCAGCAGTCGACGCTCGTCTACGGCTGCGTCGTCATCCTCGTCGCCGTCGCGCTCGTCCTCGCCGCGGTTCGCCGCGACGATTGAGTGGGTCGGCCTTCGGCCGACCCGTCGCGTTCGAGCTTCGCTCGATCCGCCCGCGCCTAAGGAAGAGTGACGTAGAGCGCGTACTCGATCGCGGCGGTGAACGTTCCGGCCGGCTGCGCGTTGGGCACCGTCAGCGTCAGGTCGACGCAGTGCTGCTGCGCCTGCTTCACCGCGCCGCTCCACGTCGTCTCACCGCCCGGGCCTTGATTC
>DATHLL010000172.1:0-4587 GCA_035488195.1 Candidatus Elarobacter sp.
TCACGCGGCGGGGTGGATCGTCAACGCGGGTGGTCGTGTCCAAGGAGGCGTAGGACCGACCTTCCCCGCTTCCGAGGCTCATCGACGTGTCAACGACCGAACGGCCGGCTGCGCCGGCCCGTGCTCCCGTCCCTCTGACCCTGCGGCTCAACGGCCGCCAGACGACCTTCACGGTCGAGCCGCAGGTCACGCTGCTCGACCTGCTCCGCGAGCGCGCCGGACTCACCGGGACGAAGAAGGGGTGCGACCGGGGCCAGTGCGGCGCGTGCACCGTCCTGGTAGACGGCCGCCGCACGCTCTCGTGCCTCGCGCTGGCGCTCGCGCAGGCGGGCGCCGAGGTGACGACGATCGAGGGGCTCGCCGACGACGGCGAGCTGCACCCGATGCAGGCTGCGTTCGTCGAGCACGACGCGTTCCAGTGCGGCTTCTGCACCTCGGGGCAGATCATGTCGGCCGTCGCGATCGTCCGCGAGGGGCGCGCGCGCACCGCCGACGAGATCCGCGAAGCGATGAGCGGGAATCTCTGCCGCTGCGGCGCGTACCCGAACATCGTCGCGGCGGTCGCCACCGTGCAAGGGGCGCGCTGATGCGGGGGTTCGAGTACGTCGTCGCCGACTCGCCGGCATCGGCGCGCGCGCTCGCCGGCGAGACCGACGGCGCGCGCTACTACGCCGGCGGGACGACGCTCGTCGACCTGATGAAGAGCGACGTCGAGCGGCCGCGCCGGGTGGTCGACATCTCGCGCTTGCCGCTGACCGCGGTCGAGCTGCGCGGCGACGCCGTGCGGATCGGTGCGCTCGCGCGCAACAGCGACGTCGCCTACGACGCGAACGTCGCCGCGCGGTTCCCCGTCGTCGCCGAGGCGCTGCTCAGCGGGGCGTCGGGACAGATCCGCAACGCCGCGACGATCGGCGGCAACCTGCTGCAGCGCACGCGCTGCACGTATTTCCGCGAGACGCGCTGGCGCTGCAACAAGCGCGAGCCCGGGAGCGGCTGCGACGCGCTCGACGGCTTCAACCGCGGGCACGCGATCCTCGGCACGAGCGAGGCGTGCATCGCGACGTACCCCGGCGACCTGGCGATCGCGCTGTGCGCGCTCGAGGCGTCCGTCGTCGTCGAGGGCGACGGCGGCGAACGCGCCGTACCGCTCGACGCGCTCTACGTGCAGCCCGGCGAGCGTCCCGAGCGCGAGACGACGCTCGCGCCCGGCGAGCTGATCGTCGCGGTCGAGCTGCGCGCCGTGCCGTGGTACGCGCGCTCCCACTATCTCAAGGTGCGCGACCGTGCGTCGTTCGAGTTCGCGCTGGCGTCGGTCGCGTGCGCGGTGCGCCTCGACGGCGGCCGGATCGCGGAGGCGCGCGTCGCGCTCGGCGGGGTCGCGACCGTGCCGTGGCGCGCGCGTGAGGCGGAAGCAGCGCTCGCGGGCGCCGCGCCGAGCGAGGAGACGTTCCGCCGCGCCGCAGACGCGGCGCTGGCGGGCGCGCAGCCGCGCGAGCACAACGCCTACAAGGTCGAGCTCGCGAAGCGCGCGATCGTGCGCGCGCTGCGCACCGTGTGCGGAGGTGCGGCATGATCGTCACCGGTGAGCGATCCGCGCCGCTGGCGGCGGCGGCCGTGACGACCGAACGGCCCGCGACGCGCGGGTACGTCGGGCTGCCCGTCGATCGCGTCGACGGGCGCGCGAAGGTGACCGGCGCGGCACGGTACTCCGCCGACGCCGCGATCGACGCGCCGCTGCACGCGGTGCTCGTGCAGTCGACGATCGCCTCCGGGCGGATCACCGAAATCGACGAGCGCGCGACGCGCGCGGTCCCCGGCGTGGTCGAAGTGGTGACGTACCGGAACGCGCCGCGCGTCCCGTCGTTCCCGTTCGCGTTCACGACGCCGGTCTCGGAAGAGCTGGCACCGCTGCAGACCCCGGAGATCAAGTACGACGGCCAACACGTCGCCGCGGTGGTCGGGACGACGTTCGAAGCCGCCCGCGAAGGTGCGGCGCTGCTGCGGATCGCGTACGAGCCCGCGCCCGCGGAGCTCGACGCGGGCACCGCGCGGCAGGTCGATCTCCCCGAGCAGTACTTCGGCCAAGAAGCGCAGGTACGCCGCGGCGATCCGGAGGCCGCCTACGCTGCGAGCGAGGTGCGGATCGACGCGACCTACGTGACGCCGACCGAGAACCACAACCCGCTCGAGCCGTCGGTGACCGTCGCGGAATGGCGCGACGGCGAGCTGATCGTTCACGACTCGACGCAGTGGGTGCGCGGGACGCGCGCCGCGCTCGCGAAGCACTTCGGCCTCGACGAGGAGCGCGTGCGCGTCTTCGCGCCGTTCATCGGCGGCGGCTTCGGCTGCAAGGGGTTCTTCTGGGCCCACACCGCGATCGCGGCGATGGCGGCGAAGTTGACGAACCGGCCGGTGAAGCTGGTGCTGACGCGCGAGCAGATGTTCACCTCGGTCGGCTATCGCAGCGAGACGCGCCAGCGGTTGCGCGTCGGCGCGTCGCGCGACGGGCGGCTCGCCGCGGTGCTGCACGACACGCTCAACGAGTCCTCGCGCGTGGCGACGTTCGTCGAGGCGGCCGGCGGCGTGAGCGAGATGCTGTACGACGTCCCGAACGTCGCGATCTCGCACCGCGTCGCGCGGCTCGACGTCCCGTCGGCGACCGCGATGCGCGCGCCCGGCGAGGCACCGGGAACCTACGGCCTCGGCTCGGCGCTCGACGAGCTGGCATACGCATGCGGGCTCGATCCGCTCGAGGTGCTGCGGCGCAATCACGCGAGCGTCGATCCGTCGAACGGGCTGCCGTTCTCCTCGAAGCACCTGCTGGCGTGCTACGAACGCGGCGCCGAGGCGTTCGGGTGGAGCACCCGCCCACGCGAGCCGCGCGCCATGCGCGAGGGCGACGAGCTGGTCGGCTGGGGCGTCGCGACGGCGACGTATCCGGCGATGCGCGCGCCCGCCGAAGCGCGCGTGACGATCGCGGCGGACGGCGGCGTCGACGTCGCGAGCGCGACGCACGACCTCGGGACCGGCATGTACACGATCCTCGCGCAGATCGCCGCCGACGCGCTCGGCGTCGCGCCGGACGCGGTGACGGTCCGGATCGGCGACTCGTCGCTCCCGAACGCGCCGGTCGCCGGCGGCTCGATGAGCTCGGCGAGCGTCGGTCCGGCGGTGATCGACGCGGCCCGCCGCGCGCGCCAGCGGGCGATCGCGCTCGCGATCTCGTCGAGCGACTCGCCGCTGTACGGGTTGCCGGAAGACGACGTCGAGACGGCGGACGGTTCGATGCGCGCGAAGGACAATCCGGCGCGCGCGATCGCGTACGGCGCGCTCGCGCGGCTGAACGGCGGCGCGATCGAGGCGCTCGGCGGCGCGGCGCCCGCGGAGGAGGAGAAGTACTCGTTCCACTCGTTCGGCGCGCAGTTCGTCGAGGTGCGGTTCGACGAGGAGCTCGCGCGGCTGCGCGTCTCGCGCGCGCTCGGCGTCTTCGACTGCGGCCGGATCCTGAACCCGAAGACGGCGCGCTCGCAGATGATCGGCGGGATCACGATGGGGATCGGGATGGCGCTGCTCGAGGAGACCGTGCGCGATCCGCGCTACGGCGCGGTGGTGACGAACAACCTCGCCGACTACCACGTTCCGGTCAACGCCGACGTCCCGGCCGTCGAGGTGGAGTTCGTCGAGGAGCCGGACTACGCGCTCAATTCACTCGGCGCGCGCGGCGTCGGCGAGATCGGGATCACCGGCGTCGCCGCCGCGATCGCGAACGCGGTCTACCACGCGACCGGCGTGCGCGTCCGCGATCTTCCGATCGTGCCGGAGAAGCTGCTCGGCACGCCGGCGAGCTGAGACGTTTGGAGATCTCGCGCGTGCGAACCGTCGTCCTCGCGGGCGGCAGTTCGCGGCGCATGGGCTTCGACAAGCTGACCGCGCTCTTCGCCGGCGAGCCGCTCGCGCGCCGCGTCGCGCGCGCGCTCCTCGAGCTCGAGCCGCTGTTCGTCGCGACGCCGCGGGTCGCGGACGTGATCTCCGACCTGCGCGGCGTGCGCGTCGTCGTCACGCAGCCGACGGCCGGGCCGAGCGAGACGCTCGCGCTCGCGCACGCCGCGCTCCCGCACGACGCCTACCTCGCGGTGACCGCGTGCGATCTGCCGTTCCTCGACGCCCGGCGCGTCCGCGCGCTGGTCGCGCGCGTCCCGTCCGACGCGGACCTCGCCTGGCCCGTCGTCACCGGCACGCCCGGCCACCCGGTGATCTGGTCGCCGAAGGCGCGCACCCGCATCCCGGCCCTGCGCGCGGACGACCCGCCGATGCGCGTGCGCCGCGATCCCGCACTGCGCGCGCGCCCGATCCCCGACGCGGACGAGGCCTACATCACCGACGTGGACACCCCGGAACGCTGGGCCGCCGCGGAGCTACGTCAGTCCGTCGCTGAACGGTAGGCGGCGGACGCGCTTCCCGGTCGCCTTGAAGACCGCGTTCGCGATCGCCGGGGCGATCGGCGGCGTCCCGAGCTCGCCGATCCCGCTCGGCTTCTCGGTGCTCTTCACGATGTGGGTCTCGATGACCGGCGCGTCCTTCATGCGC
>DATHLL010000173.1:0-2060 GCA_035488195.1 Candidatus Elarobacter sp.
CCAGCCGGCGAGATAGGCCAGCGCCTCGCGATACCCGACCGCATCGGCCGCGACCGCGTCAGCGCCGATGCGCTCCGCCTCGTCGAGCAACCCGTTCGCCAGCATCGCATCGACGCGCGCGCCGATCCGCCGCTCCAGCTCGCCGGGCTCGATCTGGAGATACAGCTTGCGAAACGGGATCCCACGCGTGCGAAGGTTCTCCGCGTTACCCGCGCGCGCGTCATGCCGTTTGGCGCCCGATCCGCCGCCGCTCCCGCTCACGCTCGCATTCGCGCTCACGTCGGCATCAGCAGTCGCATTCGCGCTCGCGGAATCCTCGTTCCGCGCGATCGCGCGCTCGGCGAGCGCGATCTCGAGCGCGCGCGTGACGCGATACGGGTCGTTCGGCGCAATCGCCGCCGCCCGGGCCGGTGCGAGCGCGCGCAGCCACTCCGCGAGCGCGTCCGGCGGATGGACGCGCGCCTCGCGCGCCAGGCGTTCGCGGATCGACGCATCGTACGCCGGCGACAACGCGACGTCGCCGGCGAGCGCGCGCACGTAGAACCCCGTCCCGCCCACGACGATCGCACGCCGCCCGCGCGCGTGGATCCCCTCGATCGCCGCCAGCGCGTCGGCGACGAACCGCGCCGCCGAATACCGCTCGCGCGGATCGAGGAACCCCACCAGATGGTGCGGCACGCGCACCAGATCGGCCTCGGACGGCGCCGTGGTGCCGATCGGCATCCCGCGATAGATCTGCCGCGAGTCCGCCCCGACGATCTCCGCGCCGAACCGCTCGGCGAGCTCCATCGCAAGCGCGCTCTTCCCGGACGCGGTCTGCCCGGTGAGGATCAGAACCCCGCCGCTCACACCCGTTTGAACAGCTTGGCGATCTGCTCCGGTTCGAGGCGCACGATCGTCGGCCGCCCGTGCGGGCAGTGCATCGGGTTCTCGCAGCGCTGCAGCCGTTCCACCAGCGCGGTCATCTCCGGATACGTCAGCGCCTCGTGCGCCGTCACGACCGAATGACACGCGAGCGACGCCCACACGCGCTGATCGGCGTCGAGCCCGCGCACGTCGTCCGACAGGCACTCGATGAACTCCGCCACGTCGAACGGCCGCGTCCGCCCCGCGTGCACGAGCCGCGCGGGCGTCGCCGTGATCCGGTACGCGCGCTCGCCGAACGGCTCGATGTGCAACCCGGTCGCCGCGAGCACCTCGAGCGTCGCCTCGAGCTTGTCGGCCTGCTCCGGCCCGACCTCGAAGGTGTGCGGAACCAGCATCGGCTCGGAGGCCGCCTGCGCGCGCGCGTTCGCCGCGAGCTGCTCGAACACGATCCGCTCGTGCGCGGCGTGCTGGTCGACCAGCACGACCGCCTCGCCGTCGGTCGCCAGGATGAACGTGCGGTCGACCTGCGCCAGCACGCGCAGCACACCGCCGGCGAGCGCGGCCTCCTGAAACGCCGGCGGCAGCAGCGACTCGGCCCACTCGGGCTGCAGCGCCGTCACGGTCGTCGACGTGACCGCATACGCGCCCGACGGCGGCGCGAACGAGATCGACCGCTGCAGACGCTCCTCCGCGCCGGCGCGCAGCGCGCGCGCGATCGCCTCCTTCACCGCCGAGACGACGCGGTCGCCGTGCCGCAGCCGCACGTCGCTCTTCGTCGGGTGCACGTTCTGATCGACCTCGTGCGACGGCACGCTCAGATAGAGCACGCCGAACGGATGGCGCCCGACCATCGCGAAGGTGCGGTACGCCGCCGACCACGCGCCGCTCAGCAGCGTGCTGCGCAGCAGCCGCCCGTTCACGAACAGGATCTGGTTGCGCCGGTCGGGCCGGTCGTCGCCCGGCGAGCTGACGTAGCCGCTCACGCGCGCGTGCCGGTCGTCGCCGTGCACGGCGACCATCGATCCCTGCGAGGTGCCGAACACGTGCCGCAGCCGCGGCGCGAGATCCTCGCCCGGCGGGAACGCGAACGTCTGCCGCCCGTCGTGCTCGAGCGTGAACCCGACCAGCGGATACGCGAGCGAGAGCGTCGCCAGCCACGACGCGATCCGCATGAACTCCGCCGCCGGCGTGCG
>DATHLL010000174.1:0-8673 GCA_035488195.1 Candidatus Elarobacter sp.
GTCACGTCGCCGAAGCCGATCGCGGCGAACAGGTCGGTCGGCGTGCGGTAGTTCAGCTTCTGCGCGACCTTCTCGATCGTCTCGCCGCGCGCGAGGTCGGGGCGCAAGCCGGCGCGCGCGAGCTCCGCCTCGACGGCCTCCTGGCCGCGCAGCGTGTTCTCGTCCTTCTGCTCCTTGCGGAACCACTGCTTGATCTTGTGCTTCGCGCCGCTCGTCTTGACGATCGAGAGCCAGTCGAGCGAGGGCTTCGAGGACTTGTTCGTCAGGATCTCGACGATGTCGCCGTTCTTGATGTGCGAGTCCAGCGGGACGATCTTCCCGTTCACCTTCGCGCCGACGCAGTGGTGGCCGACGTCGGTGTGGACCTGGTACGCGAAGTCGAGCGGCGTCGCGGAGGCGGGCATCGAGAACACGTCGCCCTTCGGCGAGAAGATGAAGACCTGCGTGTCGAACAGCGAGACCTTCAGGTTCTCCATGAACATGCGCGAGTCGCGCATGTCGTTCTGCCACTCGAGCAGCGAGCGCAGCCACGCGAGCTTCTCGGAGTCGTCGCCCTTGCGGCCCTCCTTGTAGCTCCAGTGCGCCGCGATCCCGTACTCGCTGGTGCGGTGCATCTCCCAAGTGCGGATCTGCACCTCCAGCGGGTCGCCGCCGGGTCCGACGACCGTCGTGTGCAGCGACTGGTACATGTTCGGCTTGGGCATCGCGATGTAGTCTTTGAAGCGCCCGGGGAGCGGCTTCCACATCGCGTGCACCAGGCCGAGCGCGCCGTAGCAGTCCTTCACGTTGTCGACGATGATGCGGACCGCGGTCAGGTCGTAGATCGTCGAGAAGTCGCGGCCCTTCTGCATCTTCGTGTGGATCGAGTAGAAGTGCTTGGGCCGGCCGGTGATGTCGCCCTTGATCCCGACCTTGTCGAACTCGGCCTTCATCTCGGCGATCACGCGCGAGACGGCCTCCTCGCGCTCGTTGCGCTTCTTCGCGACGCGCTCGGCGATGTCGCGGTACGCGTCGGGGTCGAGGTAGCGCAGCGCGAGGTCCTCGAGATCCCACTTCACGCGCCAGATCCCGAGCCGGTGCGCGATCGGCGCGTAGATCTCGATCGTCTCCTGCGCGATCGCCTGCTGTTTCGCCGGCGGGAGCGACGAGAGCGTGCGCATGTTGTGCAGGCGGTCGGCGAGCTTGATGATGATGACCCGAATGTCCTTGGCCATCGCGAGGAACATCTTGCGCAGGTTCTCGACCTGCGCGTCCTCTTTCGACTGGTACGGGATCCGCGTCAGCTTGGTGACGCCGTCGACGAGCGCCGCGATCTCGGTGCCGAACTCGTCGGCGACCGTCTCGTTGGTGAGGACGGTGTCCTCGACGACGTCGTGCAGCAGCGCCGCGGCGATCGTCGCCCGGTCCATCTCCAGGTCGGCCAGGATGTCGGCGACGGCGAGCGGGTGCGCGACGTACGGCTCCCCGGAGGCCCGGCGCTGCCCCTCGTGCGCGCGGTCGGCGACCTCGTAGACGCGCTCCAGCCACGCCCCGTCCAGCGACGGGTCGTACTGCCGGACTTTCGCGACGAGATCGGCGACGGTCATATGGATGGAGCCCTTATCCTACTTGAGACCCATCCGCCGAAGCAATCGCTTCGGTCAGTACCTGATGAAGCTCGTCAGCTCGACGCCGTTGAGCGCGGCGCGGCCGTTCAGGGCCTCCAGCTCGATCAGGACCGCCGTCCCGACCACGACCGCGCCGAGCTTCTCCAGCAGGCGCAGGGTCGCGGCGATCGTCCCGCCGGTCGCGAGGAGGTCGTCGACGACCAGGACCCGGTGGCCGTTGCCGACGGCGTCGGCGTGGATCTCGAGCGTGTTGGTCCCGTACTCGAGGGCGTACTCCTCGCTGTACTTCTGGCCCGGCAGCTTGCCGGGCTTACGAACCGGGACGAAGCCCGCGCCGAGCGCGTACGCGACCGGCGCGCCCAGCATGTAGCCGCGCGCCTCGATCCCGACGACGGCGTCGACGCGCGCATCGCGGAAGCGGTCGACGAACAGATCGACGGTCGCCTTGAACCCCTGCGGGTCGGCCAGCAGCGGCGTGATGTCGCGGAAGAGGATCCCGGGGATCGGGAAGTCGGGGATGGCTCGGATCAGCGGCTCGATCGGGGCGCTCACGGCTCGCCCGCTTCGCCCTCGCCCGAACGGGGCCTGCGACACGATCGCTCCGCGCGGGGAACCGCGCGGGCGGCGCGGCGCGTTTCCGTACGTGGAATCATTCCCCGCTCGGGGAACACAGGAGACGCTATGAACGGGAAGCTTCTGACGGCGGGCGCGCTCGCCGCGACGATGACCTTCGGGGCGGTGGCGCCGGCGCTGGCGGACGGTGCCGCGAGCACGCGCAACATCCTGATCGGCGGCGCCGCGGCCGCGGTGCTCGTCACGAACTACAACCACAAGAAGCACATCAAACAGGAAGAGCGGCGCGAACAAGCGCGGCGCCAGGCCTCCTACCGCTCGTATTTCTACCACCGGTACGGCTACTATCCGAGCGACTCGCAATTCCGGAACTGGTACTACCGCACGTACGGCGTGTGGCCGTCGTAAGGGAGCGCTGACGGGAGAATCCGCGAACGAGCCACCCCGCCCGGGGTGGCTTTTTCGTCCCGCCGAACTGCGCGCATGGTGATCGATTTCCGCCGCTACCGCGATCGTGCGATCGTCGCGATAGCGCTCGCGATCGCGGCACACGAGATCCTCCTCGGACTCGTGCACGGTCCCGCGCGCCCGAACGAGACCGAGAAGGTCGCGCAGACGACGAGCATCGTCATCGAGACGCCGCGCCCGACGCCGACCCCGCGGCCGACGCCGAAGCCGACCCCGACGCCGCGCCCGACCCCGCCGCCGACCCCGGAGCCGCGGATCACCCCGCCGCCGCGCAGCACGCCCGCGCCGGTGCAGCAGATCGCGGGGCGCGCGAAGGGCCGGCCCGCCCGCAAGCACGGCGGCGGCGCGCACAAGGCGATCGAGAAAGCGCCGAGCGGGCACTACGCGAACCCGAACGCCGCGGGTGCCGGCGTCGGCACCTCGACCGGGAACGGCGCGGGGAACGCGCCGGGAACCGGCGGCGCGAACGGGACGAACGGGAGCGGCGATGCGGGGAACGGAAACGGCGCCGTCAATGCCGACACGCCGTGCGGATACGTCGACTTCAAGCCGTACGCCGCGCCGCGCTACAGCGGCGGGACCGCCTACGAGCCGGTGCAGGCGGTGGTGACGTTCCCCGACGGCCATCAGGAGTCGGCCAGGTTCCCGTATCCGTGGATCTATCCGAACGGCGAGCTGAACGATCCCTGGTCGGACACGAACCTCAAGAAGGGCGATTTCGACATCACGCTGCAGACGCCGCCGCCCGGCGCCGACACCTCGGCGTATCCGCCGCTGGTGCAGTACATCCTCAAGCACTCGAACCCGCAAGGCTACACGCTGCTCCCGAAGTGCCCGCGCAGGCCGGGGTGAGCACCGTCCACGTCGCGGTCGACGCGCACAACCTCGCGCGCGACGACCGCGGGATCGGCCGCTACGCGCGCGCGGTCCTCTCGCGCGCCGTGCGCGATCCGGGCTTCCGCTGGACGCTGGTCGTGCGCGATCTGTTCCCGCAGCGCGCGGCGGTCGCGCGCACGATCGGCGCCGAGCCCGGCGAGGTCGCCGTCGCGCGGCACGTTCCGCGCGACGCCGACGCGGTCTGGTTTCCGTGGAACGGGACGTTCCTGCGCACCGACGTCCCGTCGGTCGCGACCGTGCACGACGCGGCGCCGTTCGCGTACCCGGCGGCCGATCCGCGCCGCCGCGCGACCGAGCAGAACCCGTTCCTCGCGACGGCGAACACCGCGCGCCGCATCCTCGTGCAGTCGCGGTTCACCGCGCAGGAGGTCGAGCGCCGGCTCGGCGTCGACGCGGCCCGGATCGTGGTGACGCCGCTCGCCGCCGATCCGGTCTTCACGCCGCGCGCGAGCGCCGATTCGGTGCCGCACGCGCTGCGCGGGAAGCGGTACGTGCTGCACGTCGGCGCGCACGACGAGCGCAAGAACACCGCGACGCTGATCGCGGGGTTCGAGCGCGCGTTCGGCGATGCCGAAGGCGCGGACGCGGGCGGCGAGCCGGTGCTGGCGTTCACGCGGAAGCCGCCGGCGATGCCGCGGCGCGCCGTGGTCGTCGACGCGAGCGACGACGCGGCGCTCGCGGCGCTGTACCGCGGCGCGGCGCTGGTCGCGGTCCCGTCGACGTACGAAGGGTTCGGGTTTCCGCTGCTCGAGGCGATGGCGTGCGGCGCGCCGTCGCTCGCCGCGCGCGCCGGCGCGCTCCCCGAGGTCGGCGGCGACGCGGCCGCCTACGTCGACGAGCCGCTCGACGCCGGCGCGTGGGCGCAGGCGCTGCGGTCGCTGCTCGGCGACGACGCCGCGCGCGCGTCGCTCGCGGCGCGCGGGCCGGTGCGCGCGGCGGAGTTCTCGTGGGAGCGCTGCACCGCGCAGACGCTCGGCGTGCTGCGCGAGGTCGCGGCGCTGCCGTGAGCGCGACGGCGGCCGGATCGCGATGAGAGCGCTGCTCGTGATGCGGCCGGACGCCGCGGCGAAGCCCGGCGGCGACGTCGTCGTCGCCGAGCGGACCGCGGAGGCGCTGCGCGCGGCGGGCGTCGACGCCGACCTCGTCGCGACGAGCGCGCCGGACGCGCGCGGGTACGACGTCGCGCACGTCTTCGGGATCTTCGAGCCGGAGTTCGCCCGGCCACAGTTCGGCGCGCTGCGCGCGAGCGGGACGCCGGTCGTGCTCTCGCCGATCTGGTGGGACCGCACCGCGTTCTTCGTCATGTCGCCGCGGCTCGAGCGCGCACTGCGCGGCCCCGATCCGGCGCGCGCCGCGCGGCGGATCGCCGAGCTGCGCGAAGCGGAAGAACGGCTGTGCGCGCGGCCGGGACGCGGCGCGCTGCGCCGCCGCGCCGAGCAGGCGGAGCTGCTGCGCGCGTGCGACGTCGCGCTGCCCGCCAGCGAGATCGAAGCGTTCGCGTGCGCGAACGGGCTGCGCGCGCCGGCCGTGCCGTACGTCGTCGCGCCGTACGGCGTCGACGACGACGCGTTCGCGGCGGAGCGCGGCGAGGAGCGCTCCGGCGTGCTGTGCATCGGCCGCATCGAGCCGCTCAAGAACCAGGCCGGACTGCTGTTCGCGCTGCGCGACGCGGACGTCGAGATCACGCTGCTCGGCCGCGCGTACGATGCGGACTACCTCGCGCTCTGCAAGCGCTGGGCGACGCCGCGGACGCGCTTCGTCGAGCGGATCCCGCGCGAGGAGCTGCGCGCGCTGCTCGCGCGCACGGCGGTGCACGTGCTGCCGTCGTGGGCCGATCTGCCGGGGTTCGTCTCGCTCGAAGCGGCCGCGGCCGGCGCGCGCGTCGTCGCCGGGACGCGCGGCTCGGAGCGCGAGTACCTCGGTCCCGATGTCGCGTACGTCGATCCGCTCGATCCGGACGGGATCCGCGACGCCGTGCTGCGCGCGCTGGAACGCCCCGCGCGCGACCGCGGCGACGCGCTCGAGCGCCGGCTCGGCGCGCGCACCTGGCAGCAGAACGCGGCGATGGCGCTCGACGCCTACGCCCGCGCGGTCGCCGCCCGCCGCTGATGCGCATCCTGGTCGCCGCCGAACGGCTCGGCCGCGCCGGCGGGATGGAACGCTATCTCGAGATCGTCCTCCCCGCGCTCGCCGCGCGCGGCGCGGCGGTGCACGTCCTCGCGCGCGAGATCGCCGCGATCCCGCCCGGCGTCTCCGCGGAGACGGTCGCGTGGGCCGACGAGCACGACGCGCCCGGGACCGTCGCGCGCGCGGCGGCGGAGCGCGCGCTGCGCGCGTTCGCCCCCGACGTCGCGGTCGCGCACAACGTGATGGACGCCGGGATCGCGGAGGCGCTGCGCGCGGCGCCGCGTTTCGTGTACCACGTGCACGACCACCGCCCGTTCTGCCCGAACGGCGACCGTCTGTTTCCGCGCAGCGGGCGGATCTGCGCGCTCCCGGTCGGGCGGCCGTGCGCGGTGCACTCGCTCACCGACGGCTGCGCGTACGGCCCGCGCCGCCGCACGCTCACGCTGATCCGCCGCCGCGAGCGGCTGCGCGACACGATCGCCGCGGCCGACGCGACGATCGTCGCGTCGCGCTACATGGCCGAGCGCGCGCTGCAGAACGGCATCGCGCCCGAACGGGTCGCCGAGATCCCGCTCCCGCTCGCCGACGACGCGTACGCCGCGCGCGTCGCGCCCTCGCGTTCGCGCACGGTCGTCTTCGCCGGCCGCGTCGTGCCGCAGAAAGGTCTCGCCTCGCTCGTGCGCGCGGTCGCGCTGCTCGAGCCGCGCGCGCGGCCGCGCGTTCGCGCGCTCGGCGACGGCCCGGCGCTGCCGGGCGCGCGCGCCGATGCGGCCCGGCTCGGCGTCGCGCTCGACGCGCCCGGCGCGCTCGCGCCCGCGGCGGTGCGCGCAGCGATCGACGAGGCCGCGTTCGTCGCACTGCCCTCGCTGTGGGCCGAGCCGTTCGGCTACGTCGGGATCGAGGCGTTCGCGCGCGGCCGGACCGTCGCGGCGTACGACGCCGGCGGCGTGCGCGCGTGGCTCGCCGACGGCGCGAACGGCCTCGCCGTCCCGCGCGCCGACGAAGCGCGGCTCGCGCGCGCGATCGCGAGCCTGCTCGACGACGAGCGCTATCGCACGACGCTCGCGGAGCGCGCGCGCCGCGACGCGGAGCGCTTCCGCGCCCGCGCCGTCGTCGACGCGCTGCTCGCGGCGTACGAAGCGCCCGCGATGACTCGCGGCGCGTAGCGGCGAAGCGGCGCGGATGCGCCGAGCCCTTGCCGCCGCGGTCGCCGCGTCGCTGGTCGCCGTCGCGGCCTGCGCCGCCTCGGCCCGGGACGTCCCGGTTCCGAACGCCTGCACGCCGGCCGTCAACGCGCAGCTCTCCGCGCTGATCGCGGAGCGCCGCGACGGCCCGGTCGACGACGTGATGGCGTGCGGGACGACGATCGGCCCCTCGCGCGTCCAGCGCGGCGGCCCGCACGGCGACCACCAGCTCCTGCCGCTGCGGGTCCCGCTCGACGGCGGCGGCACCGCGCTGGTCGAGGTGGTGACGAACGACAGCCTCGACGGCCGCGTCACCGCGCCGCGCGGCGCGACCGTCTTCGCCTACGGGCAGTACTTCCACACGAGCCGGCGGCAGCGCCCGTTCGTCGCCGGCGTGCACGACGTCCACTGCGCGACGCACCGCGGCGCAGACAACGGCTGGGTGGTGGTGAACGGCACGAAGTTCCCGCAGCGCGGCTGCCGTCTCTGATCGCGCCCACCGAGGAGAGCCCGTGAACGAGTACGTCCAGTACCTCCATGTCGCCGAGCTGATGCTCGCCGAGGCGCCGCTGCTCACCTACGCGCTGCTGCCGTTTCCGAACCCGCTGCTGGCCTCGGGCCCGGCGCAGCTCACGCTCGTCGTCTCGAACAGCACCACGCAGTTCATCACGGTCGCGTCGATCGCGGTGACGCTGCCGGTCGGCACGAACGCGAAGAACCTCACCGCGAGCGCGAACGGGATCGGCACCGCCGTGCCGAGCGGCTGGAACGCGACGGGCAGCGGCGGCGTCTTCACGCTGACGCCGGCGACGCCCGAAGCCGCGAAGGTCGGGCCGAACGGCCTGAGCTTCATCTTCACCGGGATCGCGGTGAACGACGAGCCCGGCACGTGCACGATCGGGATCACCGAAGACGCGTCCTCGCCGTCCAAGCCGAAGGCGAGCCGCTCGTCCGGGATCCCGGTCGCGAAGTTCCCCGCGACGTTCGCGCTGAGCGAGCTCTCCGCGACGCCGCTCTCGGTCGTCTCCGGCGGCTCGGCTGTCGTGCTGTGGAACGGCTCGCCGGCGACGTACGTGCTGAGCTACGATCCCGACGGGAACGGCACCGTTCCGCACGTCGTCGGCCCGAACGGTCCGTACACCGCGCCGAACTTGACCGCGCCGGTCGTCGTCTTCACGCTGACCGCGCGCGTCACGGTGCCGGGACAGGACGCGCCGCTCGTCATCCAGCGCCAAGCCGTCGTCACGATCATCGCGGGGAGCGTCGCGTTCACCGCGCTGCCGAGCATCGTCGGAACCAAAGGCGTCACGCGGCTCTCGTGGCAGACGACCGGGACGACGTCGTGCACGCTCGACCCCGGCGGTCTCTCGATCCCGCCCAACGGTTACGCCTACGCGGTCGTCAACCAGACGACGGTCTTCACGCTGGTCGCGACGATCGCCGGCCGGCAGCCGATCGCGGCGCAGCAGACCGTCACCGTCAACCCGTCGATCGTGGCGAAACCGGCCGGCAACGTCGTCTCGCTGGTCGGGAAGGACGGCGGCGTCGGACTACCCGGCCGTTCCCGGTTCTCGCCCACCGGAGGCGGCCCCGGCGATCCCGGCGGCCCGACGACGAACAGTACGCTGACGGTCGGGCCGCTCGACGCCGGCTCGAGCCCGGCCGCCGTGAAGCAGATCCTGTTTCGCGGCGGGACGGGCGGCAAGGGCGGCCCCGGCGGCAACGCGGACGGCGGGGAAGAGTCCGGCCCGGCGGGACGCGGCGGAACCGGCGGACGGGGCGGCGACGCGACCGGCGAGCTCACGATCCGCTTCGAT
>DATHLL010000175.1:0-2271 GCA_035488195.1 Candidatus Elarobacter sp.
AGCGGCAAGGTCGTCACGAACGTGAAGCCGCTCATCAGCATCACCGACAGCACCGCGAGGACGATGAGCACGAAGGTAAATGCCGTCGCGATGGAAGGCATCGACGCCGGGATGTCGGACGTGCACTACGGCAACAACGTCGCGCTGACGCCGGGGCATTCGTACGAGGTGAGCGTGTCGGTCAACGGCGAGAAGGCGTCATTCACGTTCAAGGCGTAGTGCGGAAGCTCGCGACAGCCGCCGTCGTCGCGCTCGCGCTACCCGCGCCTGCGTTCGCGCACGGACGCACGGCGACGGTCGCGCTCGACTACCGCGTCCGGGTGACGACGGCGGCGCCGGGGGTGCACGTTCGGGTACTCGACGGTGACCGGTCGCTCGAGCTCTCGGTCGCACGGGGGACCCGCGTCGTCGTGCACGGCTTGCTCGGCGAGCCGGTCCTCCGCTTCGGACCGGGCGGTGTCGACGCAAATGCAGCGTCACCGACCGCGCTCGCGGACCGGATCGTGGCGCAGCACGGAACCGGGTGGGTGCACCTGACGAACGGCAGCTCCCTCGCGTGGCACGACCACCGGCTCGCTCCCCCGCCGGCGACACGCCCCGGCTTCGCGGGCCGGTTCGCGATCCGGATGACGGTGGACGGAAAGCCGGGGACGATCGTCGGCACCTTCTGGCGCGTGCGCCGTCCGTCGATCTGGCCGTGGCTCGCGGGCGCCGCCGCACTCGCGGCACTCGCCGCGGCCGCCGCGGCGTTCCGACGCGGGTGGCGTTCATATCTCACGATCGCGCTCGGCACGTCCGCGGGCATCGGCGCGTTGCTCGCAGTCACGACCTTTGCCGCGCGCGACGCGCCGAACGGGAGGGTGGCATGGCTGCAGATCGGCGGCGGTCTCGTCGTCGGTGTCGCGCTCGCGGCGACGCTCGTCGTCCTGCACGGAAGGCGTCGCGTCCATGCGGCCGGGATCGTCGGCGGCGTCGCAGCCGCGGCGAGCATCGGGTCGCTGCCCGTCTTCTGGCACGGCGTCGTCATCTCGCTCCTGCCGGCGACACCCGCGCGGCTCGTGTGCGGCGTCGCGCTCGTGGCGGGCGCCGTCGCGGCGGCGCTCAGCTTCCTGCCCGACTTCGACGAGGTGCGGAGGCCACGCAGATGATCGCGCTGACGCCGACGCCGATCGGCCCCGGACCCGCGTACAGCCCGCCGTCGCCGCGGCCCGCGCTCGTCTGCGCGCAGAAGCCCGTCGCGCGCGTCCACGTCGAGCTCTTCGCGAACGGCTACGCAATCGTGATCCCGTCGGGGATCGGCAGCTGCGGGGACGCGCTCCGCACGCGGACGCCGACGGGAGTCGTCGAGCTCACGCGGACCCCTCTCGCTCTCGGCGATCTCTTCCGGATCTGGCGGCAGCCGCTCGGCGTGCATCGCCTGCTCTCGTTTTCGTCCACGACGCCGGTGCGTGCGTACGTGAACGGCCGCCGCGCCGCCGACCCGTTGCGCGTCGCGCTCACGCCGGGCGCCGAGATCGTCCTCGAGCTCGGCGCGTACGTCCCGCCGCACACCTCGTTCCTCTTCCCAAGGAGCCTCCGATGAAGCGGTTGCTGTGTCTCCCGATCGGCGCGCTCGCCCTTGCGGGCTGCGGCGGTGGTGGTGGATCCCCGTCGTTCCAGGTGCAGCCCGCCGCGGTCTACGCGCTCGCGCAGTTCAAGCCGGCGGGGACGATCGTCGCCGGCCGCCCGACACCGGTCTCGTTCCGGATCCAGCAGCCGGACGGAAAGCCGCTCACGCAGTTCAAGCGCGGGCCGGGACCGCACACCGGCGTGCACCTGATCATGGTGCGCGGCGACCTCGCCTACATCATCCACCACCACCCGCCGGTCGACGCGAACGGGACGCTGCACGACACGGTCACGTTCCCGGCGCCCGGCCCGTACCGCGTCGTCGTCGACGTCTACCCGGCCGGCGGTTCGCAGCCGAACTTCCAGCTCTTCCGGATGATCCGCGTCTCCGGCGCATACCACCCGCAGCCGCTGCCGGCGACGAGCTCCGCGGTCACCGTCGGCGGGTACCACTTCACGCTCAGCGGCGCCTCGAACCTGCACGCGATCCAGGCCGGGGACGTCGTGGTGCACGTCACGGGCCCGAGTGGTCCGCCCACGTTCACGCCGTGGTACGGCGCGCTCGCGCACGCGATCTTCTTCCGCAAGGGTTCGCTCGACTACTTCCACACGCACGTGTGCTCACCGGGCGCGACGGGCTGCACGAGCATCCTCGGCCCGGCG
>DATHLL010000176.1:0-3705 GCA_035488195.1 Candidatus Elarobacter sp.
CGAGCGCCGCGCCGACGTTCGCGGTCGTCGTCGTCTTCCCGACGCCGCCCTTGCCGCTGGTGATCACGATCGCGCGCCCGCGCTTGCGCGGGACCGCGCTCGCCGCCGGCGCCTCGGCGTGCACGGTTTCCTGCATTATGACGCCTTTCCGAAGATGCGCGCGAAGAGGCTCGGCGCGGCGAAGGTGGTGAACGGAACGAGCTCGCCTTCTAGGCGGCGCGCGATCTTGTCGTAGACGGCGGCGAGGCGCGAGTCGGCCTGCAGCACGATCGGCTCGCCCTTGTTCGTCGTGTCGATCACCTCTTCGTCGTCGGGGACGATCCCGAGCAGCTCGGCGGAGAGGATGTCGGTGACGTCGTCGACCGAGAGCATGTCGCCGCTGCGCACCATCTCCGGCCGCAGGCGGTTCACGATCAGGCGCAGCGGGAGGCCGCGCTCCTGCAGCTTGCCGATCACGCGGTCGGCGTCGCGGATCGCGCTGACCTCGGGCGTCGTCACGACGATCGCCTCGCTCGCACCGGCGATCGCGTTGCGGAAGCCGTGCTCGATCCCGGCCGGGCAGTCGATCAGCACGTAGTCGCACAGCTCGCCGAGCTGGCGCACGACCTCGGCGAACTGCATCTCGGTGATCGCGGTCTTGTCGCGCGTCTGCGCCGCGGGCAGGATCGAAAGGTTCTCCAGCCGCTTGTCCTTGATCAGCGCCTGGCGGAGCTGGCAGCGGCCTTCGACCACCTCGACCAGATCGAAGACGATCCGCTTCTCGACGCCGAGCACGAGGTCGAGATTGCGCAACCCGATGTCCGCGTCGACCAGCACGACGCGATGCCCGCGCTTCGCGAGCACGGCGCCGAGGTTCGCGGTGGTCGTCGTCTTGCCGACGCCGCCCTTGCCCGAAGTCAAAACGATACGACGAGCACTCATACGGCGGCAGTCTCCTTGCGAAGGTCGGCTTCGGCGAACGGGACGACGACGATCCGCTCGTCGGCGATCGAGGCGTGCTCGGGGCCGCGCGGCTTCGGCCCGGCGTCGCTGGTCGCGATCAGCGTGGCGATGCGCAGCTGCGTCGGCGCGAGCTCGAGCGCGATGACGCGCGCCGAGCGGTCGCCCTGCGCGCCGGCGTGCGCGACGCCCCGCAGCGCGCCGAAGACGACGATGTCGCCCGAGGCGACCAGCTCGGCGCCCGGGTTCACGTCGCCGATCACGACCAGGTTGCCGAGGTTGTGCAGCGCCTGCCCGCCGCGCAGCGTCCCGCGGTGGTAGAGCGTCGAGACGCCCATCGCGACCGGGCGCGCCGGCTGCGGGAGCGCGACCGCCGCGGTCGCGACGGCGACGGCCGGCGGGCCGTCCTTGCGGCGGCGCACCATGTCGGCGCGCGCGCCGGCGAAGTCCGCGACCAGCGAGCGCGCCTCGTCGGAGAGCCGCACGTCGCGCGGCGGCCTACGCGGGAGCGCCGCGACCTCGGCGGCCGTCGCCGAGCCGAGGTACGCCAAGTCGAGCTCCGCGACGGTCCCGGCGATCGCCTCGGCGCCGCTGACCCCGTCGAGCGTGATCCCGAACTCGGCCAGCGCGTCGCGGAACGCCGCGATCTCGGTCGCCGGCGGTTCGAGCATGCCGAGATCGGCTACAGCCCGGCTGCCGCGGTAGAAGTCCGGCCGGGCCGCGAACTGCGCGCGCAGCTCTTCGACCGCGGCTGCTAAAGCGCGGTCGACGGCGATCTCCAGGCTGCGGCCACGGCCGCGGACGGTGCTCATCGGCTTCCCTCCCCGAGTCTGATCGCCCGCGGTTCCGACGGCCCGGAGACCGGCCCTGCGCGTTCCACACGGAATGCACGAGAAAGTTCTGTTGTCCACATGCATTCCTCAGGTTTGGGCGGTACTAGTGGAGAGTTCCGGAGCTTTGTCGAACCGTCAGAGCCCGGCGCCGTCCGGAATCGCCCGCCCGAGGAACCCCGCATGCCGTTCCGCCGCATCGTCGTCATCGCGCTCAGTATCGCGATGCTGTGTGCCAGCATCCCGTCACCCGCGCTCGCCCTTCCGACCTCGACCGAGGTCCAGATCGGTAAAGAGTACGACAAGCAGATCACCGACCAGAACGTGGTCGTGACGGACCCGCTGCTCAACGCGTGGGTCAACGACATCTCGAACAAGCTGTGGGCGCAGACCGCGCGCAAGGACGTCCCGTACTCGATCAAGATCCTCGACGAGTCGGACATCAACGCGTTCTCGACGATGGGCGGCTACATCTACATCAACGAGGGGACGCTCGACTTCGTCCAGAGCGACGACGAGCTCGCCGGCGTGATCGGTCACGAGACCGGCCACATCGAGCGCCGCCACGCGGTCACCGCGCAGAACAAGGCTTCGATCCTCAACGTGCTGCTCGGGATCGGCTCGATCTTCTCGCCGCTGATCTACCGCTTCGGCCAGCTCATCCAGGCCGGCGCGATGGCGCGCATCTCGCGCGACGACGAGAACGAAGCGGACAAGTACGGCCTGATGCTGATGGCGCGCGCCGGCTACGATCCCGACGCGATGCGCTCGTTCATGGCGCATCTCGGCGCGACCGAGCAAGCCGATCACGACATCGTCTCGAAATACTTCGCCGACCATCCCGGGACGCCGAAGCGGCTCGCGAACCTGAACGGCGATCCCGAGCTGAACCCGAACCTGCGCACCGACGACCAGCGGATCGCGCAGGCGATCCACGACTACGACACCGCGCGCTACAACGTCGCCGCGATGAAGTTCACCGACGTGCTGAAGCGCCGTCCCGACGACGCGACCGCGCGCTTCCAGCTCGGGCAGGCGCAGCTCGCGCTCGGCCAGGTCTCGAAGGGCGAGCAGAACATCGCCGCCGCCGCCGAGAAGGTCTCGCCGCAGGCGAAGGCGCTCGCCGACGTGCGCATCAAGAACCTGCGCGACGCGGAGCGCCGGCTGAACCTGCTGCATCCCGACCTCACGCCGCTGCGCGCCGAGCTCACGACCGCGCAGGCGAACGAGACGCAGGCGTCGACCGCGATCGGGACGCGCCGCCAGCAAGGGCTCGACCAGCTCAAGTCGATCCGCGCCCGCATCCAGAACATCGTGTACGGGATGCCGGACCTCTCCCGGATCCAGCCGCGCAAGGACTCGCGGCTCGACACGCTGCTGCACAACATCAACACGATGTCGAAGTCGCTCGACACCGCGACCAGCAAGGCCTCGGAGACGATCGCCGGCGTCGGCACGCTCGAGCGCAACAAAGAGGGCGGTCTCCTCAAGGAGAACGCCGACATGCTGGCCGAGCTGAACGCGCCGCTCAAGCTCGACAACCCGCCGCCGCAGGCGCTCGCGACGTTCCCGTACTACACGCGGATGCTCGGCTCGATCGGCGCGGCCGACGGCGACATGGTGCGCGGCGTCGACGCCGCGCGGGCCTCGATCGCGGTCCTCGACGTCGGCCTCGGCGACCTCGACGCGTTCGTCAACGAGATGCGCCGCAACATGACGTTCGACGCGCTCGGCGACATCTCGCTCTCCGACTACAAGCGGATCGAGCCGATGATGACCAAGGCCGTCGACTCGCTCAACAAGGCCGCGGTCGGCGCGACGCAGGCCTCGCAGCTCTTCAACATGGCGCGCGCGCGGCAGCTCCAGACGCGGATCGACATGCTCGGGCTGCAAGAGTCGCCGGACCGGTACGCGACCTTCCAGCACGCGCTCGACG
>DATHLL010000177.1:0-5473 GCA_035488195.1 Candidatus Elarobacter sp.
TCAGGAAGAGTTCTTCCACACCTTCAACTCGCTGCACGAGGCGCAGAAGCAGCTCGTGATCTCGAGCGACCGTCCGCCGAAAGAGATCCAGACGCTGGAGAACCGGCTGCGCTCGCGGTTCGAGTGGGGGCTGCTCACCGATATCCAGCCGCCGGACTTCGAGACGCGCGAAGCGATTCTGCGCAAGAAGGCCGAGACCGAGAAGGTTCCGGTCCCCGACGAGGTGCTCGCGTTCATCGCGAAGGTGATCCCCTCGAACATCCGCGAGCTCGAAGGCTCGCTGATCCGCGTCGTCGCGTTCGCCTCGCTGACGAAGTCGCCGATCACGACCGAGCTCGCCGGCGAGGTGCTCAAGAACGCGGTCGCGCAGGCGCCGATGCACCGCGTGACGATCCCCGGGATCAAGGACCGCGTCGCGAAGCACTACGGGATCTCGATCAAGGAGATGGAGGCGCAGCGCCGCGATCAGCGCGTGACGCTCCCGCGCCAGGTCGCGATGTACATCTCGTGGCAGCTCACCGGCGCGTCGCTCCCGCAGATCGCGCGCGAGTTCGGCAAGAAGGACCACACCACCGCGATGTACGCGCGCGACAAGATCGCCGACATGATGGACGCCGACGAAGCGTTCCGCAACAAGATCCGCTCGCTCGTCGCCCAGATCCAGAGCGAATAAACCCGCGCAAAGAAATCTGTACAGAGCGTCTAGGAAGAATGCCTACGACGCCCTGGCGGCCAACGGCAGGCAGAACGGGACCGTCGACTGGGCGGCCCCGTTTTTCACGCTTCGGAGGCCTTTCTTTCTCGTGCGATTCCCCCGTCCGGGCCCGTTGCTCTTCGGTCCCGTCATCCTCGCGCTGTCCGCGCTCGCCGCCTGCGCCGGCGGCGGCGGCACCAGCATCCCGCCCTTCACCAGCGGCTCGGCGACCCCGACCGCGCCGCCCGCGGTCCCGACCCTCGCGCCGGCGACCGCCGCGACGACCGTCCCGCTCGCATCCGGCTCGGCGCAGCCGCAGTCCGTGACGATCCCGCCGGCGGCCGGCCTCTCGGGCTCGATCCAGCTCCCCGGCGCGACACTGCCGGCCGGGACCAGCCTCGACGTCCAGACGACGACCACCAGCCCGGCCGGCATTCCGGCGCTCAGCTTCGGGCGCCGCCCTCAGGCGACGGGTTCCAGCGGCCTCGAGGTCCTCTACTACCAAGGCCTCCGGTTCACGCAGACCGTGACGTTCCCGGGCTATCCGGCCTTCACGATCGCGCTCCCGTCCGGCTACGATCCCTCGCGCGGCGTCTACGAGCTCGCGTTCTACGACGGGAACGGCTGGACGTACCCGATCGGCGACCCCGGCACCCCGAGCGGCCAGCAGATCAGCTTCCCGAGCGTGAGCGCGACCGTCACGTACCAGGCGAACCAGCTCTACTACTTCGCGCTGTACTACGCGCCGGCGCCGCCGCCCCCGACGCCGACCCCGACCGCCTCGCCGACGCCCAGCCCGTCGCCGACGCCGAGCCCGACGCCGCTGGTGACCCCGACGCCGTCGCCGACCCCCTCGCCGACCCCGACCCCGGGTCCGCTGACGGCCTCGCCCTCGACGCTCCACTTCGACGGCACCGGCTCGGATCTGACCCAGACCGTCACCGTCTCGAGCGCGTTCTTCGCCGGGACGTTCAGCGCGTCGGCCTGCACCGGCGCGAACAACACGACCGTCGCCACGGTCGGGGCCGTCGATGCGAACGGGCGGTTCACGGTGACGCCGGCCGCGGCCGGCTCGTGCACGATCACGGTGACCGACTCCTCGAACCGCCAGACGACCGTCGCCGTGACGGTCGCGACCTCCAGCCTCACCGTCCAAGGAAAGAAGAGCCGATAGCATGCCGCGCCATCTCACCCGCGTCCTCGCCGTGACCGCGCTCGCCGCGCTCGCGGCCTGCTCGGGCGGCGGCGGCACGCTGCCCGGCACGCACTCCGCCTCCTCGGCGACCGGCGGCTCCGCGCCGAGCGCGCCGGCCTCGCTCGCCGGCGCCACGCTCAGCTTCAAGCGGCTCGCCTCCGGCGCCGCCGCGGCCGAGTCGTCCTCGCAGCGCTCGACCCGCGAGCTCTCCGCCGCCGCGAACTCGCTGGTCATCGACGCCGTGCAGACCGGCGCCCAGCCCTACCACGCCGTCTACGACATCAGCGGCGCGGTGATCGGCAACGGCGTCACCTGCAAGGCCGACGCCTCCGGGATCTACGTGAACTGCTCGATGCAGGTGCGGCTCCCGGTCGGCAGCGACACGCTGACCGTCGCGACCAACACGGCGCGCGACGGTTCCGGGACGACCCTGGGCAGCGCGACGATGACGGTGACGATCGTCGACGCGCAGGACAACCCGATCTCGATCACGCTCGACGGCGCCGTCGCGTCGATGAAGCTGTTCGCGGCCGATCCCGCGCCGCCGACCGGCGCCGCCAAGAACATCGCGCTGATCGTGCAGCTCTACGACGCGTCGGGCACCGTGCTCATCGCGCCGCAGAACTACACGCAGCCCGTCGTGCTGACCGACAACGACACGAGCGGGAACTCCTCGCTCTTCACGCAGGCGACGCAGAACTCGACGCAGCGCTACAACGGCACCTCGCCCGCGAACGCGAGCCCGTCGCCGACCGCGAAGACCGTCTCGGTCCCCGACCGGTACACCGTCGCGTACGTCTCGTACAACGGGACCGCGACCGCGGCGTTCACCGTCTCGGCGGCGTTCGGCTCGCTGACCGCGTCGACGACGATCGCGCCGGCCGCTCAGGCCGCCCGCACCGCCGGCTCGAACGCGGCGACGCACAACCTCGCCAACACGGTGCGCAGCTACGATCCGGTCTACGACGGCACCGGCCAGCTCTGGATCACGCAGACCGGCGGCAAGATCGCGAGCATCGACTCGAGCTACACGGTGACCGGGACGTACTCGGTCAGCACGTCGAGCGTCGTGCGCACGCTGCGCTCGCCGGTGCTCGGGCCGGACGGCATGCTCTACATCGTGTCGGCGAGCGTCTCGAACGGCGTCGCGGTCGCGCCGTACTACGTGACGCGCTTCGACCCGGTCGCGCACACCTTCACCGACATCCCGACCCCGAACGACGAAGTGCTGCACCTGACCGTCGCGAACAACGCGATCGTCGGCGCCGAGCGCAACGCGGGCAAGATCTGGGTGCTGCCGTTCTCCGGCACGACCCCGGGTACGCCGGCGGAGTTCGCCGTCTCGACGCCGCCGGTCCCCGACACCTCGCCGTCGCTGTTGCCGCTGCCGACCCGGGCGTTCCCGAGCGGCGACGGTAACCTCTGGGTCGTCGAGACGTCGTACGCCGCGGTCGACGGAACCTGGCTCGCGAAGTACTCGATGACCGGGACGAAGCTGAGCGAGGCGCTCGTCGATCCGCAGCACCCGCAGCGGATGCTCGACGCGCAGGCGTACGACGCGGCGCACGGCTCGATGTGGTTCGTCGATCTCGGCAACCTCAACGAGTTCGTGCGCGACGACGTCGCGAGCGGGACGCTGACCGTCTACGCGGTCCCGCGCCTGTACGGCGACAACTCGTGGAACGAGTTCACGCAGTACGAGCAGCTCGACGCCAACGGCAACCTGTTCTTCATCTCCTACCTGGACAACCGGGTGGGTCGCGTCGACCGGAGCACCGGGCGTGCCGATCTGCTCGCCGGCGTCGCGGGGAACAACACCTACGGGATGACCCTCGCGCCGAACGGCACGACGCTCGTCGTCGCCGGCTACGGCACCGGGCCGCTCCTGCTCACGATGAACGTCTAGGTTCACGAGCGGAAGCGAGACGGAAGCGGCAGGGAGGCGATCCCTGCCGCTTTCACATTCTCCATCCTCGACCAGGGCACAGGTCGGGCCGGAACCCGTGGAAAAACGGGATGCGCGCCCGGCCCGGGGATCGGGTGGACGGCGGCTCGAAACCGTCCACAGCCCGAATCGCGCGCGGAGCCATGGTACGAGCGGATCGCCGGGGTTCTCCCCGCTGTTCACCGCCTTACTGCTGGTACGACGATCTTTCTTCAAACCATGAGACGGACCACGGACGGTCTCGGAGCGGTGGATCAGTGAAGTTCACGTGTAGTACGAAAGACATCGCCTCCGCGGTCGGCGCGGCGAGCAAGGTCGTCAACGCGCACACGACGGTGCCGATCCTCTCGAACGTGCTGCTCAGCGCGGACGAAGGTGCGATCCGCGTCCGCGCGACCGATCTCGAGCTCACGCTCGAACAGTCGTTCCCGGCCGAGATCGGGGAGCCCGGCGCGGTCACGGTTCCGGCGCGGCTCTTCAGCGGCTACCTCGGGAACCTTCCGGCCGGACTCCTCGAGCTGACCGGCTCGCCGTCACGCGCCTCGGTGAAGGCCGAGCGCTCGAACTACGACTTCCACGCGCTCCCCGCCGACGAGTACCCGCCGCTCCCCTCGGCGCAGAAGGGGATGTCGTTCGCGATCCCGGCGAAGCGCTTCCGCGAGGGCGTCGCCGCGACGATCTTCGCCGCCTCGAACGAGGAGGCGCGCGGCGCGGTGCTGATGGGGACGCTGGTCGAGCTCGACGGCGAGAACATCACGCTGGTCGCGACCGACGGCTACCGGCTCGCGCGCTGGACCTCGAAGCTCGAGCGCGGGATCGAAGGGACGGCGAAGTACATCGTCCCCTCGCGCGCGCTGAACGAGGCCGCGCGGAATCTCGGCGCCGCGGAGCTGGTCGAGGTGACGGCGCTCGGCGCGAACGCGAACCAGCTCCAGTTCACCGCGGGGACGACCTCGATCGTCGTGCGGCTGGTCGACGGGCAGTACCCGAACTACGGTCAGGTGATCCCGGCGAAGTTCGACCGGCGCGTCGTGGTGAACACGCAGGCGCTGATCGGCGGCTTGCGCCGTGCCGAGCTGGTCGCCGGCGACCGCGCCTCGATGGTGAAGCTCGAGGTCGCGAACCAGACGCTCATGATCACCGCGAAGTCCGACGTGACCGGCAACGCGTACGAGGAGCTCGAGGTCGAGCAGACGGGCGAGGATCTCGCGATCGCGTTCAACGCGCGGTATCTGGTCGAGATCCTGAACCACGTCGACTCGCCGCAGACGGTGCTCGAGTTCCTCGGCCCGCTCTCGCCGGCCGCGATCCGCCCGCTCGAGATGGGCGAGGAGTCGGGACAGCAGCTCTACGTGCTGATGCCGCTGCGGCAGTAGCGGCGCGCTGACGCGTGCGGCTCGAACGCGTCCGGCTCGCCGACTTCCGCAACTACGCGAGCCTCGACTTCACGCCGGCGCGCGGGCTGAACGTCTTCGTCGGACCGAACGCGCAGGGGAAATCGAACCTGCTCGAAGCGCTCGCGATGCTGGCGACGGGGAAGTCGTTTCGCGCGCACCGCGAGAGCGAGCTGATCCGCAGCGGAACGGAACGCGCGGAGATCGCCGGTGAGGCGCGCATCGCCGCGGGCGAAATTCGGCTG
>DATHLL010000178.1:0-5728 GCA_035488195.1 Candidatus Elarobacter sp.
CAGACGCGGTTTGCCGGGTCCCCGGGCGGGCCTCCGATTCCGTCTGCCGACGCTTCGAGGATGGCGACCGGCGCGTCCGGCGGCGACGCGTCGACGATCGCGAACGGGACGCCCGCCGAGCCGATGGTGAAGGAAGTCAGCACGCGCAGTCTCGGTCCGCCCCGGCCGTCGCAGCGCGACAGCGAGGTAAATCCCTTCGGATTCGTATGATCCAGGATGTAGCGGATGAGCGGCGGGAACGTGTTCCGGTCGGCTCCCGCGGGCGGCAGCACGACCGGAATGTCGAAATCGCCGCGGCGGAGGTTCGTCGCCGACCACGGATCGTTCTGCTCGCCGTCGGGATAGATCCACGGATACGGGAACGTCGCGCTTTCGGAATGACCGTCGGCGAATCGCACCATCGCAACGATCGTCTCGGAGCGGGTTCCGTCAGCGCGAACCGCCGGCGGCGCATTCGGCCTGAAGAACACCTGGCAACCCGTTGCGGCCGGACCGGCCGGCGGTTCCGCGGCGAGCACAAGCGGCGAGCGGATCAGCAGAATCGTCGTTGCGAGCAGCGCGACCGCGCGGAAGAACTCAGACACCCAGCAGCTCCAAGATTTCGTTCTCGCGCGCGATCACGTCGGCGTTCGAGAGCGTCTGCACCACGGTGCCGTGGTCGACGATGTGGTGGCGGTCGGCGACGCCGGTCGCGAAGCGCAGGTTCTGCTCGACGAGCAGCACGGTGATCCCGTCGGCCTTCATCGCGCGGATCAGCTCGCCGATCCGCTCGACGATCACCGGCGCGAGGCCCTCCGTCGGCTCGTCCAGCAGCACCGTCCGCGCGCCGGAGCGCAGCACGCGCGCGATCGAGAGCATCTGCTGCTCGCCGCCGGAGAGCGTCGTCCCGCCCGCGCGGGCGCGTTCCTTGAGGTTCGGGAACGCGTCGAAGATGCGCTCGACCGTCCAGCCGCTGCGGCCGACGACCGGCGCCAGGGTGAGGTTCTCCAGCACGCTGAGCGTCGAGAGGATCCCGCGCTCCTCGGGGACGTAGCCGAGGCCGCGCCGTGCGATGCGGTCGGACGGCATCCCCGCGATCGAGACGCCGTCGAGCTCGATCGTCCCGCGGCGCGCCGCGAGGATCCCCATGATCGTGCGCAGCGTCGTCGTCTTGCCGACGCCGTTGCGGCCGACGAGCGTCGCGACCTCGCCGGTCTCGACCTCGAGCGTCATCCCGTGCAGGATGTGCGACTCGCCGTAGTACGCGTGCACGTCGTGCAGCGCGAGCATCAATGCGTCCCTCCGCCGAGATAGGCGGTCACGACGCGCGCGTCGCTGCGCACCTCGTCGTACGTCCCTTCGACCAGCACCTTGCCGCGCTGCATCACGGTGACGCGGTCGCACAAGTCCGCGACGACGCGCAGGTTGTGCTCGACCAGCACGATCGTCCGGCCCGGCGCGATCCGCTTCACGAGCTCGACGGTGCGGTCGACGTCCTCGAGACCCATCCCGGCGGTCGGCTCGTCGAGCAGCAGCACGCGCGGGTCCTGCGAGAGCGCGATCGCGAGCTCGAGCGAGCGTTTCTTCCCGTACGGCAGGTTCACCGCGACGCTCTCGCGCTCGCCGTCGAGCCCGACCGCGTCGAGCGCGCGGCGCGCCGGGTCGTCGAGGACCGCGGTCGCCTTGGGCGAGGCGAGGAACCGGCGCGAGAGCGGGGTGCGCGCCTGCAGCGCGATCTTCACGTTGTCGAGCACGGTGAGGTGCGGGAAGACGCTGTTGATCTGGAAGCTGCGGACCATCCCCATCCGCGCGATCGCGGCCGGGTCGAGCTGGGCGATCTCGACGCCCCCGAAGCGCACGCTCCCGCGCGTCGCCGGCGCGAAGCCTGAGAGCACGTTGAAGAAGGTCGTCTTCCCCGCGCCGTTCGGGCCGATGATCGCGTGGATCGTCCCCTCGGTCACGTCGAGCGAGACGCCGTCAAGCGCGGTGAACCCCGCGTAGACTTTGACGACGTCGCGCGTCGAGAGGATCGGCTCGGCCACGGGCGGGACTTCCACGGATCATGGAGACTGCCCCGCACGAGCACGAGACGGTCCTCGAGGTCGAAGCGCCCCGGGTGAAGTTCGGGCGCGGCGCGATCGCCGAGGTCGGCGCCGAGGCGGCCGCGCTCGGGCTGAAGCGGGTCGCGCTCTTCACCGACCAGCGGCTCGCGAAGCTCGAGCTGGTCGAGCGCGCGCGGCGCTCGCTGCGCGAGGCCGGCGTCGACGTCGCCGAGTTCGACCGCGTGCGGATCGAGCCGACCGACGCATCGTTCCGCGAGGCAGCCGCGTTCGCGCGCGACGCGCGCGCCGGCGGGTACGTCTCGGTCGGCGGCGGCTCGGTGATCGACACGGCGAAGGCCGCCAACCTCTACGCGACGCACCCGGCACCGTTCGAGCGCTACGTCAACGCGCCGCTCGGCGACGGCGCGCCGGTCCCCGGCCCGCTCGCGCCGCACATCGCCTGCCCCACCACCTCGGGGACCGGCAGCGAGTGCACCGGGATCGCGATCTTCGACTTCGAGGCGCACGAGGTGAAGACGGGGATCGCATCGCGCCGGCTGCGCCCGACGCTGGGAATCGTCGATCCGGACGCGACCCGCACGCTCCCCGCGACCGTCGTCGCGTCGAGCGGGTTCGACGTCCTCGCGCACGCGCTCGAGTCGTACACCGCGCGCCCGTACACGCAGCGCCCGCGCCCGGCGACGCCGCTCGCGCGCCCGCTCTCGCAAGGAGCGAACCCGTACAGCGACCTCGCCTGCATCGAGGCGCTGCGGCTGCTCGGCGATCACCTCGAGCGCGCCGTGCACGACGCGACCGACGACGAAGCGCGCGAGGCGGTGATGTACGCCGCGACGCTGGCGGGGATCGGGTTCGGGAACGCCGGCGTGCACGTCCCGCACGGGATGGCGTACGCGGTCGCCGGGCTCGTGCACGGCTACGTCCCGCCGGAGTACGACGTCGACCACGCGATGGTTCCGCACGGGATGTCGGTGATCGTCTCGGCGCCGTCGGTCGCGCGGTTCACCGCGAGCGCGTCGCCGGAGAAGCACCGGCAGGTCGCGATGGTGCTCGGCGCGGAGCGCACCAAGCACGACGACGAGATCGGCGACGCGCTCGCCGCCGCGCTGGCGCGCCTGATGCGCGCGACCGGGATGCCGAACGGCCTGCGCGCGCTCGGCTACGCCGAGAGCGACGTCCCGGCGCTCGTCGCCGGCGCGTACGCGCAGCAGCGTCTGCTCGCCAACGCGCCCCGGCGCGTCGGCGAGGAAGAACTCGCGGCGCTGTTCGCCGGCGCGATGACGGTGTGGTAGCGGCTCAGCTCGCGGCGCGCTCGTCGCCGGCGCCGTGCGCCGGCCGCCGGAACGCGCGCGCCAAGAGGATCCCCGCGGTCAGGAACAGCACGCCCGCGATAAGCGCGTACGCGGCGAAGAAGTACAGCAGGCCGATCTCGGCGAGATCCGTCCGGTCGATCAGGAAAATCCCGACCGCGCACGACGCGATCCCGATCAGCGCGATGCCCCACGAGAGCGCCGGGATCCGCGAGACGAACACCGCCGCGACGAACTCGAGCAGCCCGGTCGCGATCGCCCACAGCGAGACGATCAGGATCAGCAGCGTCTCGCTGGGCGCGTACGCGAAGAGCAGCACGGCGACCACCAGATCGACGACGCCGTCGGCGGCGATCAGCAGCCGCGAGCCCGGCGCGCCGTGCAGCCGCGCGGCGAGGCCGAGCGCGAGCAGGCCGTCGGCGGCGAAGTACGCGGCGAGCATCATCTTCGCGGTCTGCGGCGAGATCGCGAACCCGGCGATCCCCGCCGCGATCGCGACGAGTCCCCGCACCACCAGGATGCCCCAGCGCCAGGAGGCGTGGAAGCCCGCAACGGTCATGCCGCTAGTATACACCCCGGCCCGGACCCCGCCCGCCTGATGCGGGCGGTCGTCCAGCGCGTCACGCGAGCCTCGGTCACGATCGAGGGCCGGGTCGGCGGCGCGATCGAGCGCGGCTTTCTGGTGCTGGTCGGTGTCGCGGTCGACGACGACGAGCGCGACGCCGCCGCGCTGGCGGCGAAGATCGCCGGGCTGCGCGTCTTCGGCGACGCGAACGGCGCGATGAACCTCGCGCTCGCCGACGTGGGCGGCGCGGTCCTCGTCGTCTCGCAGTTCACGCTGCTCGGTGACGTCCGCAAAGGCCGCCGTCCCTCGTTCATCGCCGCCGCGCGCGGCGAGCAAGCCGAACGCCTCTACGAGCGCGTCGCCGCGGAGCTGCGCGCGACCGGCCTGCACGTCGAAACCGGCGTCTTCGGCGCCGACATGGCCGTCGAGCTCGTCAACGACGGCCCCGTCACGATCCTCCTCGACACGAAACGCGCGTTCTGAACGCCGGCCGACTACGCCGCGGCCATGTCGGGCACCGCTCGGCGATGCGTGGGGAACCGATTCGACGGGTGGAACTGCCGCGATCTCGAACGTCTCGTAAAAGCGGCGGGATGGCGCTGGGTGCGTTCGAGCGGCGGACATCGCCACTATACGCATCCGAGAAAGCCGGGGATCGTGACGATCCCATGGCATCCTCGCCGAGCGCTGAAGATCAAGACGACGAAGTCCATTTTCGCTCAAGCCGGCATGACGCCGCCCAAACGGACATGACACCACCTTCCAGAGAGCGGCCGTCGCCGATGGCTTCCACCGCATACTCGATCGTCCTCGAGCCGGCCGAGGGCGACGACGGGATCTGGACCGCCGAAGTTCCCGCGCTCGGGCTGGTCACGGAAGGGCTCGGCGCGGACGGCGCCCGCAACGCCGCCCGCGACGCGATCGAAGGGTTCATCGAAGTCGCCTCGCGGACCGGCAGGCCGATCCCGCCCGGCGACGTCGTGATCGCTCCGCACGTCGCGTGGTCTGCCGCGCCGCCGGTCCGGCGCGAGCGTCCGCATCGGAAGTAGCGCTTCGTAAGCGTGCTTACCGCGCGTGGGTGCGGTCGTGCGGTACCGTGGGCTGGGCGCGAGAACGCGTCCGGACTCGGAGGATACGATGACGAAGAGATTTCTGTCCGCGGCGCTCGCGTGTGCGGCGCTCGCGATGCCGGGGCTCGCGCTGGCGGACGACGCCATGGGCGGGACCGCGATGATGAACCACGACATGTCGAAGATGGCGACGATGGTCTGCCGCCACGCGGCGGCCGGTGAGAAGCCGACCGCGACGATGGCGGACGGCTCGAAGACGGCGCTGGTCTGCAAGACCGTCGCGATGGACAAGATGATGAAGAAGGGCGCCGGGCCGGATCTCTCGCACGCGCTCTCGGCCGACCAGGTCGACGCGGCGTGGCGGCAGTTCATCCAGCAGGCGGTCTCGATCCCGGGCGGCACGGGCGGCGGCTGATCGCGACGCGAGCGGGCGCTCCTCAGGGATGAGCATGCGCCCGCGCGGGGACGAACGCGCAATCCGCGGTACGCCCGGAACCGTTCAGCGGTCAGTTACCTCCGGCATCGAAGGGATCGACAATGCGAGGTCTGCCCCGAGTCCTCGGGATGGTCGCCGCGGCCGTGCTGGCGTTCGCGCAGCCGGCGACGGCGCATCCGCTCGGGAACTTCACCGTCAACCACCTCACCCGCATCGGCGCGGAGCACGGCGTGCTGCGGCTGCGCTACGTGCTCGACCTCGCCGAGATCCCCGCGTTCAGCCTCGATCGCTCGCTCGACGAGCACGGC
>DATHLL010000179.1:0-4731 GCA_035488195.1 Candidatus Elarobacter sp.
CGGCCGTTCCGGATTCTCGCCCACCGCAGGCGGCCCCGGCGACCCCGGCGGCCCGACGACGAGCACCACGCTGACGGTCGGGCCGCTCGACGCCGGGTCGAGCCCGGCCGCCGTGAAGCAGATCCAGTTTCGCGGCGGGACGGGCGGGAAGGGCGGCCCCGGCGGCAACGCGGACGGCGGGAAAGAGTCCGGCCCGGCGGGACGCGGCGGAACCGGCGGGCGAGGCGGCGACGCGACCGGCGAGCTCACGATCCGATTCGATCCGAACGCGGCGCCGCAACAGCTCATCGTCGACGTCCGGCCCGGCAGCGGCGGCGCGGGCGGAACCGGCGGCTACAGCCCGGGGATGGGGAGAGCGCCGGACGGACCGCCCGGCGACGACGGGAAGAACACCGCGACGCTGAAGTTCCTGGAGTCCTGACTCACGGCGTGCGCGTGATCCGGTCGATCTTCCACTCCTCGCCGTCCCACACGAACGCGACGGTCTCGTCGTAGCGCCGGGCGCGCCCGCTCGCGTCCTTCGCGTCGATCCGCGTCACGGCGGTCGCCGGCCCGACTTGCCGCGCCTTGACGTCCGGCGCGATCAGCGCGGCGTACCGCTTCTCGAACTCCGCCTGCGTCAGCGACGCGCGAAGGCGCGGCGAGAGCATCGCGTACGCGAACGGCCAGTGCGCGCCTTCGACGAGCTCGTAGTAGCGCTCGATGACGCCGCTGAGATCCGGATCGGACGGCGCCGGCCGATGCGCGCGCGGCGCGGCCGTTGCGCTCGGCGCGGAGGCGGCCCGGTGTTCCGGACCGCATGCGACGGCCGTCACCGCGACGACCACCGAAAGGGCCGCGCCGGCGGCGACCGGGACGAGACGAAACCCGCGCATCGAGGCGATGGATTGCGTGGACGGCGGCGCCGGTCCTCGGCGCCGGGGAGCACGCCGCCGTCTCCCGAAGGAGCGGCACATGACCGTCTTGTTGGACCCGAGCACGATTCGCGCCGGCGGAAAGCCGCCGCCGCGCGACTACGAGGACGAGCGCGAAGCGCCGGCCCCGCCCGAAGCGGACGAGGAAGAGAAGGAAGCCTAGAGCGCGGAGCGCTCTCCCGCGATCATCGCGCGCAGCAGCGCGTTCTCGCGGCGCAGTTCCTCGAGCAGGCGGCGGACGTTCTCCGCGTCCGCCCGCTGCTCGACCGCGTCCAGATGATCGTACGCCGCGGCGGCGGCCTCGGCGAGCGCGGCGAGCGCACCGCGTTCGAGCGCGTCGAACCGTTCGCCGTCGCGGCGAGCGCCGACGCGGACGAACCCTTCGAGATCGTGTCGCACGAGCAGCGGCAACGCGAGCGCGTCGCCCTCGCTCGCCGCGAGCGTCACCTGCGCGCCGGTCGCGACCAGCTCGAGGACGAGCGGATCGTTCTCGCCGACGAATGCGGCGACGCCGGATCCGCCGCGCTCGGCGACACGGCGGTACCCGCCCTCGCACCGGCGGTAGAGCGCGCACGACGAGACGCGGAGCGCGTCGTCGACCTCGCGCACGATCGTCTCGTCGAGCGCCTCGCGTTCGGTGACGTGCGCCAAGCGGCGGGCGACGGCGCGCAACCGCTGCTCGGCGAGCCGCCGCTCGTGGAAGAACACGCGCTCGATCAGATCGTCGATCCGCCGCTGCGACGCGTTGACCCAGAAACCGAAGCCGACCGCGACCGCGACCTCGAGGACGCCCGCGATCTTGCTGTTCTGGAGCCCGTTTCCGACCGCCCAGTCCAGCACGCCGAAGACGATCACCGGGACCGCGGAGATCGCGGTGAACGCGATCGCGCGCCCGCTCGCGATGCGCACGTCGATCACGTGATGGCGCAACACCGCGTAGAGCACCGTCAGCGGCAGAACGTTCACGAACTGCGCCCACGTCGAGAGCTCGTACGGCGTCCCGGGCAGGTTCTCGGCCGCCCAGAACAGCGCGAAGCTGACGAGGAAGCTGCCCAGCCCGATCGCGACCCATCGCAAGCGCGCTTTGTCCTCACCGGACGCGCGGGCGTACCGCACCATGAACGCGGTCACCGCGACGGCGTAGCTCAGCCACGACGCGGCGCTGTACGTCCAGTAGAGCGCGCGGCCCGCCGGCGTGAACGTCGCGCCCCAGCCGAGCGCGAGCAGATAGACGACGACCGTCCCCGCGGCGACGCCGAGCATCACCCGTTCGGCGAGCCGCCACGACGGTAACGGCTCGCCGGTCGGGAAGCGCATGCAGAAAATCGCCGCGATCGCCGGGCTCGCGCCGAACACGAGGCAGGTCAGCAGGAGACAGAGCGGCTTCAGGAAGAGCGGTGCGCCGACGAGCAGCTCGAGATTGTTCGCCGGGTGCGCGAGCTCGCCGAACTCCAAGCAGAGGACGAAAAACGCCGCCGTCATCACGCTCGGCCGCAGCAGCACCAGCAGCGCGCCGATCAGCACGATCGCGAAACCGCGGACGAGCGCCGCGACGATCAGCGCTGCGTCGGCCGGCGGCGGCCGCACCGAGACCGGCGTGAGCTCGACGACCCGCCGTTGTCCGTCGTGGACGACCGCGTACGCGATCGGCCGGCCCGCCCGAACCCGGTCGTAGAGCTGGATATACGGCGGCGCGTGCTCGGCATCGGCGCGCACGGCGGTGTCGCCGGGGACGATCCCGGCGCGCGCGGCCGGCGAACCGGGTGCGACGCGGCCGACCAGGGTGACGTCCGTCCCGGGCGGCAGCGTGCCGAAGCTCCCGGCCTTGACGATCCCCGTCGTGCCGTAGAAGCCGGTCAACTGCAGGATCGTCGGGATGCCGTAGCACGCGGCGTACAGCACGCCGAGAACGACCGCAAGAGCTCGCACGCCATCCTCCGACCCCGCGCGAGCCGTTTATGCGCCGAGCCGCGGATGCTCCTGCGAACTATCGCTTCAGCGGGACGCCGGACGGGTAGATCGGGCGGTCGACCAGGGACTCGAGCACCTCGGGCCGCGCGGTGAGCGCGACCTCGCAGAAGCGCGCGAACGCTTCGCGCTCCGCCTCGCCTTCGGCGAAGCGCTCCGTCGCGGTGAGATCGACCTTGCCGCTCACCGGGAGGAAGCGCACGTAGCGGCCGTCGTCGTCCTCGCCGATCTCGACGAGGCCCGCGTCGTCGAAGATCCGGACCGCGGTGGAGACGGTCGTGCCGTCGACACGGTCGAGGTCCAGCGTCGAAGCGACGTCGGCGTACGTCATGCGCAGCGTGCCGTCGGACGTGAGGCGCTTCATCGCGGCGTACAAGCGGCGCAGCGTCTCCAGCGTCGGCGCGGCGCGCTCGATGATGAAGTCGTTGATGCGGCGGTCGGGCTCGCCGTAGAGCAGGTGGATCGAGGCGTCCGCGCCGTCGCGGCCGGCGCGCCCCGCCTGCTGGTTGAACTCGGTGAAGTCGAAGTTCAAGTGGTAGAGGAAGACGTGCCGCACGTCCGGCAAGTCGATCCCTTCGCCGAACGCCGACGTCGCGACGACGACGCGGATCGCGCCTTCGCGGAACCAGTGCTCGACCTGCGCGCGCTCGGCGCTGCCGACGCCGGCGTGGTAGAACGCGACGCCGTTGTCACCCTGAGCCTGTCGAAGGGCCGCGCCCGAGCGCAGCTTCTCCGCGGTCTTCGTCGCCTCGGCGCGCGAGTTGCAGTACACGATCGCCTTCTCGCCCTCGCGGACGATCCGCTCGATGTAGGCGAGCTTGTTCGTCGTCCCGCGTGCGTCGACGACGTGCAGGTTGTCGCGCACCGTCGGGTCGATCACCCAAGCGTCGATCCGCAGCGCGGCGCGGATCTTCGCGAACGCTTCGTCGCCCGCGGTCGCGGTCAGCGCGAGCACCTGCGGGTTGCCGAGCGCCTCGACCGCGGCGCCGATCCGCTGGTACGCCGGGCGGTGCGTCGACTCGGCGAGGTGGTGCGCCTCGTCGACCACGATCAGCGACGGCCGCGACGCGGCGGTGCGGAAGCGGTCGAGGTGGTACTGCACGAACTCCGGCGTGGCGCAGATCACGTCCCATTCGCCGCTCTCGAGCGCGTCGTTGAGCGCGGCGCGCTCGCCGGCGTCGATCGCTCCGTTCGCGCGGTGGATGCGGATTCCGAGCGGCTCGAGCCGGCGAATCAGGGCGTCGTACTGGTCGTTCGCGAGCGCGCGCAGCGGGTAGAGCACGACGGTCTTCTCGCCGCGCTCGAGCGCGCGAACCGCGGCGGGATACTGGAAGCACAGCGACTTCCCGCGCCCCGTGCCGAGGACCGCCAGCGTGTTGCGGCCGGCGTCGAGCCGCGCGAGCACGTCGCGCTGCGCGTCGCGCAGCGGGCGGTCGCCGATCAGCGCGCGCAGCACGTCGGCGTGGGTGACGGCGCTGCGCTCGATCCCGGCGCGCGCGAGCGCGGCGCGGACGCGCGTCACGTAGACGTTCACGCCGACCGAGCGCGTCCCGCCGCCGGTCACCGCGGTGACCTCGGCGGTGTACCGCTCGCCGCCGTCGATGTTCGGCGCGATCCGCTGCGCGATCTTGCGCTTCAGGAAGCCGAGCTGCAGCGCGCCGTACCAGACGCCGATCGCGTTCGGGTCGTACGCGTTCTTCGGGTCGCGGCGCAGCTCGAGCGCGGCCCCGGCGCGCATCCCCGCGACGACGTCCTGACGCCCCTCGAAGCTGACGCCGACGACCTTCGTGTTGAAGCCGCTCGCCTCGCCGATCGTCGCGTACGGATCGCGGTCGAGGAACTCGCGCGA
>DATHLL010000180.1:0-2109 GCA_035488195.1 Candidatus Elarobacter sp.
TGCGCGACGGCCCGGCCCCCGACGAGTTCGGCCCCTCCCCCGCGGCGGCGTGAGGCGGCTGCTCGCCGCCGCCGGCGCGTTCACCGGGACCGTGGTCGGCGGCTTCCTCCTCGGCCTGTTTCTCTGGCGCGCGACCGGGGCAAGCTGGTGGGTAGCGCTCGGGCTCCTCGGAGGCCTGGCGCTCGGAATCGTCGCGATCGCCGCCGCTCTCCGGCCCTTTTTGAGGTCGAATTGACGCTGAATGCGAGAAACGTCGAGGAGGGCGCGCTCCTCGGCGGGGACAATAGGAGCGGCGCCGACCCGACGGCCGATGTGCTGGCATACCATGCCCGCAAGCGGCTGATCTCCGTGCGGACGCTCCTGTTCCTCGCCCCGCTCGTCGCGCTCGCGACGGTGCGGAATCCGGTCGCCGGCCTTCAGCTGGGACTCGGCGGGGTGCTCGGCGTCCTGAACATGTTGGCGACGATGCGCGCGAACGAACGGCTGCTCGACGGCCGCAGTAACCGCGCGATCTTCGCCCTCTACGCTCAAGCACGCATCTTCGCGGTCGGCATCCTCCCGGTGGCAGTCGCGTATCGCTTCGGCGAGTACCCGGCGATCGCGCTGTACGTCGCGGGATTCTTCACGCCGCTCGCGCTGTACGCGCTCGCATACCACCGAACCGTCCGACGACAGGGAGCCTAGTGCACGAACAAATCGGCGAGCACCCCCTCTGGCACGTGCCGGTCCTCGGGTCGCTCCATGCCGACACGATCCTGACGACGTGGGTCGCGATGATCGTCGCGATCGCGTTCTTCTGGTGGCTGGGCAGCTCGTACAAGTCGAACCGGGTCCGCAAGACGCAGGCGACCTTCGAGGGGATCATCCAGTTCCTCTCGGACCTGGCCGTCGGGACGATCGGTCCGAAGGGCGAGCGCTACGTCCCGGTCTTCGTCGGGATCTTCCTGTTCATCTGGATCCTCAACGAGTTCGGCGTGCTGTTCCTGAAGGCGCTGGGGCTGCCGTTCGGCGGCTCGCCGACGGCCGATCTGAACACGACGGCGGCGTTCGCGCTGTGCGTCTTCTTCGGGATCCAGTTCCTCGCGATCCGCCAGAGCGGGATCAAGGCCTACGCGCACCTCTTCAAGCCGTACTGGTTCCTCTTCCCGATCAACTTCATCGAAGAGCTGGCGCGGCCGGTCGTCCTCGCGATGCGTCTCGCGTTCAACATCCTGGCCGGCGAGCTGCTGCTCTTCGTCATCGCGACGATCATCGTCTCGAACGTCGTCGTCGGCCCGGTCAACATCTCGGTGATCTCCGCCGTCGCGCCGATCGGGATCGAGTTCTTCAACTTCCTGATCGGAACGATCCAGGCGTTCGTCTTCACCCTCCTCTCCATCGTGTATCTGTCCTTGGCCACGTCCGAGGAACATTAGAAAGGTCGATCGTGAGTCCTGATTCCGTCGTTGCCGCCGTCCTGATCCTGGGCTTCGCCCTGATCGTCGCCGCGGTCGCCCTGGGTTCCGCCGTCGGCGACGGTATCGTCGCCTCGAAGGCGGTCGAGTCGATCGCGCGCCAGCCCGAAGCGCGCGGCAACATCTTCACGTTCTTCTTCCTCGGCGTCGGTATTCTGGAAGCGTTCCCGATCATCGGGCTCGTGCTCGGGTTCTTCCTGTTCTTCGCGGTCGGCGGCGGCGTGCTGCCGCTGGTCACGAAGATCCTCGGCGGCGGGCACTAAGCGACCTAGGCCGCAGAACGCTCGATGCTTTCGATCGACGGGACGCTCGTCGTCCAGCTCGTCAACTTCATCGTCTTCCTGGCGATCCTGAACGTCGTGTTCTTCAAGCCCGTCGGGGCGGCGATCGCGCGGCGCCGGGCGTACATCGACGGGCTGAAGCACGACATCGAGCAGCTCCAGGCCGATGCGAAGTCGCTGCGCGGCCAGGCCGAGCAGCGGCGCATCGCCGCGCGGCGCGAAGCCGACGAGGCGATCGCGCGGGCGCGTGCCGAGGCCGCGAAGGAAACCGACGCGATCACGGCCGCGGCGCAGACGCGCGCGACCGAGATCACGCACGCGGCGCACGCCGAGGTCGGCAAAGAGCTCGCGGCGGCGCGCGCCGACGAGCCGCG
>DATHLL010000181.1:0-8244 GCA_035488195.1 Candidatus Elarobacter sp.
CGATCGGGCGGCGCATGCCGATCCGCGACCTGCCGCCGACGCTCGAGGCGATGGAGCGCTTCAACGCCGCCTACGAGCGCGAGCGCTTCCGCTACGCCGACAGCAACCGCCGCGTCGCCGACGACACGATGCGCGTCTTCCTGTCCTGGTATCCGCCGCCGCTGCGCCCGCTCGCGCACCTCGCGGTCCGCGCGCTGCTCGACGACGCGGTGCTCGACGCGTTCGCCTACCGGCGCCCGCCCGGGTGGTTCCGCGCGTGCGTGTTCGCGGCGCTGCGCCTGCGCGCGGCGCTGGTGCGCTTCGGCCCGCGCCGCCGCACGCCGCACCTCAACACCGAAGACCGCCTCCGCACGTACCCGAACGGCTACCGCACCGACGAGCTCGGCGTCGAGCTCCACGACGCGGCGTTTACGACGTCAGGGCGCGGAAGCGCGGGTCGTCCTTGAGCGGCGCGAGGCGCGGGTCGAGCGCGTTCATCTTGCGCGAGATCCGCTCGTGCGGGTCGTCGAGCGAGATCTTCATCCACGCGAGCGCGTCGTCGCGGCGGCCGAGCGCGAGGCACAGCGCGGCGGCGGTCGCCGCGTCGACGTGCACGCCCTTGCGCGGCCGCAGGTCCGGCAGCGTGCGCGGCACGCGGCCGAGCCGCACGTCGACCAGCGCCGCGGTCGTCGCGACGTACTCGCGCTTCTCCGCCGGGAACTTCGTCGCCGCGAGGACCCGCTGCGCCTCGTCGCCCCGTCCGAGCTCGGCGTCGGTGAGCGCGAGCATCACCGGCGCGTCCTTGAAGGCGGCGTCGAGATCCATGACCTGGCGGAACGCCGCGCGCGCTTCCTCGTACCGGCGGGCGTAGTAGAGCGCCCGGCCGTACCACAGCAGGTCGATCGGGCTGAGCGGATCGAGCTCGATCGAGCGGCGCAGCGCGTCGCGCGCGCCGTCGACGTCGCCGCGGTAGAGCCGCGCGATCCCGAGGTACTCGTAGGCCGGTGCGTGGTTCGGCGCAAGTGCGATCCCTTCGCGGAGCATCCGCTCCGTCGCGTCGAGGTCCTGGTTCTTGTCGAGAAGCAGCCAGCTCAGCGTCGTGAGCGCCTCGCCGCTGCGCGCGTCGCGCCGCAGCGCCTGCCGCGCGTACTGCTCGGCTTTCTCGTACGCCGCGCGCTTGGGCGAGATCGCGGTGTACTCCCATTGCCCGGTCGTCATGTACGCATCGGCGAGGCCGGCGTAGCCGCGCGCGTCGTTCGGCGCGAGCTGCACGACGCGCTCGAAGTTCGCGATCGCGAGCCGCACGCCGCTCTCGGTGCGGCGGTTCCAGTTGTAGCGCCCGACCGCGTACGCGCGCCCCGCGTCGCCGGTCAGCGCCGCCTGCGAGCGCGCCGAGCTGCCGATCGAGACGCCTCCCGAGAGCACGACGATCGCGAGCGCCGCCGCCGCCGCGCGCAGCGCGAACGCGGTGCGCGCCAGCGCGCTCGGCCGGTCCGGCTCGACCGCGCTCACCGGCGGGACGAACCGGTAGCCGCGGCGCGGGATCGTCTCGACGAACGCGCGGCCGTCGCCGTCGGGATCGAGCGCGCGGCGGATGAGATAGATCGTCTGCGTGAGGTTTCCGTCCTCGACGAACCCCTCGGGCCAGAGCGCGTCGCGCAGCGCGTTCTTCTCGACCAGCGCGCCGGGCTCGGCCAGCAGCAGCCCGAGCGCCTCGGCGACCTTCGGCGCCAGCGGCACGGTGCGGCCGTCGCGGCGGAGCACGCGCTCGTCACGGTCGAAGGTGAACGGCGGGAACGAGAGCCGGACGCCCATGGCGGGCGTCGAGACTTCGCCGCCGGCCTCAGACCCCGCCTCCGAATCGCAGCAGATACTTGACGATCCAGCGATCCAGGGTGGTGTTTGCGGCGGGAGTTCCATAGTCGACGAAGACCTCGTTGCCGTTGCGGAAGCGTTTGCGGAGCGAAGCCGCCAGATTTCTGCCGGGGGTCGCGAACCCGCCGCGCCCGCTGATGTCGCGGTAGGCGATGCTCGCGTTTCCGTCGCGGCCCAGCGGGACGGCGAGCGAGTACCGGCGCAGCCACTGCCCGTCGCTCGCGCCGGCGTACGCGCGCTCGCGCGTCCCCGCGTAGTCGATCGAGAGGCTCGCGGGGCCGAGCGCGCGGGTGAGCGTCGTCGTCGTCTGGTCGAGGCGGTACGTGCCGAACGGGCCCGACTGGAAGTCGGTGCGGATCGAGTTCGGCGTCCCCTCGCCGTAGCCGACGCCGGCGTCCCACGTCTTGAACGGGAGCAGCTGCTGGTCGCGGTAGCCGTGCGGTGCGCCGGAGAAGTAGTCGCCCTCGTAGGTGCGCAGCGAGCCGTTCTGGTCGTTGAGGTAGAACGCGAGCGGCGTGCGGGTGCGCAGCGTGAGGTAGACGTCGGCGTCGCTCTGATGCACGTTGCCGGCGCGGTCGAGCCAGCGGTCCCAGTAGAGATACGCATCGAAGTTCTTGAACGGACCGCGCTTCAGCGTGCGCGAGAGCGAGAGCGAGGCCTCGGGCCCGCGCACGTCGGCGATGTTGGTGAAGCCGTCGAGCGGCGAGTACGACGGGCCGGTGTCGAGCCAGACGACGTTCGCCTCGAGCCCCGGCTTCTGGATGTCGACGAAGGCCGCGTTCTTCTGCGCGTCGCCCGGCCGCGCGACGAACGTTCCCGTCTCCTGCGCGTGCATCGCCGAGTACACGAGCCCGCTCGCGAGCGAACGGCCGAACGCGCCGACCTCCCAGCTCCGGTCGACGCCGGCCGAATGCGCGGCGTTCACGCCGTCGAACCAGTACCCGAGCGTGTTGTCCGGGCGGCGGTGGTGGTAGCCGAACGCGACGTCGTCGAAGGTAGCGCCGGTGCTCGGATCGCTCCCGCGCACCTCGAGCGCGCCGAACGAGTCGTCGTTCTTCGTGCCGACGAGCTTCAATCCGCGGTCGAACGCGCCGATCGCCGGCGAGTAGAACAGCACCTCCTGCGGGAGGTTCATCTGGAACCCTTCGAGCTGGGCGTTCACGTACGGCGCGCCCTGCGCGAAGAACGGCCGGTACTCGGTGAACGCGCGCCGGAACTGCTGCGGCGCGATCGTTTGCTGGTCGACCTCGACGTTCGAGAAATCGGGCGAGAAGGCGCCGACGAGCGAGACCGTCGCGTCGATCGGAACGAGGACGTCGGCGCCCGCGGTGCGCGGCTGGCGGCGGATCGTCGTCCCGTTCGGCGCGGTGAACGCGTCGCGGTCGTCGCCGGCGCTCTCGAGCGCGAACAGGTCGGCGCGCACCTTCGGCCGCGGGACCGCGCCCGCGAGCGTCATCCCGCGCACGCTCGGCCAGAACCGCCAGTCGAAGCCGAGGTTCGGCCAGCCGGGGATCGCCTGGTACGCCATCAGCCCGCTGTACGCGAGCGTCTCGTGCGCGGCGGTCGCGGCGACGTTGCGCACGACGTTGATCCGCCAGCGCTGCCGCCCGTCGGCGGCGAGCTTCAGCGCCTGGTACGGGATCTTCAGCACGGCGTTCCAGCCGGCGGGCGTCGTCGCCGCGGCGGCGTTCCAGTCGGGCTTGTAGCGCGCGGTCTCGCCGGCGAACGCATAGCGCGTCCCGCGCGGCGTCACCGCGAACATGTAGGTGCGCGCGCCGTTCCCGCTCACGTCGAGGAGGACGCCGACGAAGTCGTCGGTCCCGTAGCCGACGTCGTCGGTCGTCTGGGTGGCGATGACCGGCGTCTTCTGCTCGGCCCGCACGCCGACGTAGAGCGCTCGGTCGTCGTACCAGATCGAGATCGCGGTCGCCGTCGCGGACGGCACGCGCGTCCCCATGTCGACCAGCGGCCCGGTCAGCGCGCCCTGCGCCCAGCGCGGGTCGCTCAGCGCGGGGTCGAGCGCGAGCGGCGTCTCGGCGCGCCGGACGTCGATCCCATCGGTTTGCGAGAGCGAGACGGCCATCGCCGTCCCGGGCGGCAGCACGACGGCGAGAACGGCGGCGGCGAGAAGCGAGCGCAGCATGGCCCGACCGTAGCGCGGCCGGCCGTCCGCCGTCGTTCAAGCGGACCTCACGTTCGCCTCCGGAAGACGTCACGGCGCCTCACGGAACCCTCACGGCCCGCAGCCGGCGCAATCCCGCTCGGCGCGCGGCCGTTCGGGCGGCGACGTAAGCAGGTGCGTCCTGGGGCCTTTTCTGCTAGAATGGGCCCTTATGGCTCACGTCCGGACGCGGCCCGACATCCGCAACGTCGCGATCATCGCCCACGTCGATCACGGGAAGACGACGCTGGTCGACGGCATGTTCCGCCAGAGCGGGATCTACCGCGAAGGGCAGCACACCGAGGCCCGCGCGATGGACTCGAACCCGCTCGAGCGCGAGCGCGGGATCACCATCCTCGCGAAGAACACCGCGATCGAGCACGACGGCGTGAAGTTCAACATCGTCGACACCCCGGGCCACGCCGACTTCGGCGGTGAGGTCGAGCGGGTGCTCCAGATGGTGCAGGGCGTCGTCCTGCTGGTCGACGCCGCCGAGGGCGTGATGCCGCAGACCCGCTTCGTGCTGCGCAAGGCGCTCGAGCTCGACCTGCGTGCGATCGTCGTGATCAACAAGATCGACCGCAAGGACGCGCGTCCGGTCGAGGTCGTCGACGAAGTGTTCGACCTCTTCATCGAGCTCGGCGCGAGCGACGAGCAGGCCGACTTCCCGGTCGTGTACGCGAACGGCAAGGCCGGGATCGCGAAGCACGAGCTCTCCGACGAGAGCACCGATCTCAACCCGCTCTTCGACACGATCGTCAAGCACGTCCCCGAGGCGCCCGCGGAGGACGGCGGATTCCAGATGCTGGTCTCGGCGATCGACCACAACCGCTACGTCGGGCGGATCGGGATCGGCCGCATCTTCCGCGGCAGCACGCGCGTGAACGCGCCGATCGCGAAGGTCGCGCGCGACGGCACCGTGCAGAGCGGGCTGCGGCTGACGAAGATGCTCTCGTTCCACGGCCTCGACCGCATCGAGGTCGAGGAAGCCTCCGCCGGCGACATCATCTGCGTCTCCGGGATCGAAGGGCTCAACATCGGCGACACGATCGCCGACGCGGCGCAGCCCGAGGGGATCGCGGCGACCGCCGTCGACGAGCCGACGGTCTCGATGTACTTCATGGTGAACGCCTCGCCGTTCGCGGGCCGCGAAGGGAAGTATCTGACCTCGCGCCAGATCCGCGAGCGGCTGATGCGCGAGCTCGAGTCGAACGTCGCGCTGCGCGTCGCCGACACCGACTCGGCCGACACGTTCGAGGTCCGCGGCCGCGGCGAGCTGCACCTCTCGATCCTGATCGAGACGATGCGCCGCGAAGGCTACGAGCTCGCGGTCAGCAAGCCGCGCGTGATCATCACCGAGCGCGACGGCGTGAAGATGGAGCCGGTCGAGTACGTCGTGATCGACGTGCGCGAGGAGTACGCGGGCGCGGTGATCGAGTCGGTCGGGCGCCGGCGCGCGCAGATGTCGAACATGGTGACGGTCGGCGAGACGCGCCGGCTCGAGTACACGATGCCCACCCGCGCGATCTTCGGCCTGCGCGGCGAGCTGCTGACGCTCTCGCGCGGAACCGCGGTGATGTCGCACGTCTACTACACGCACCAGCCGCTCGCGGGCGAGATCCCCGGCCGCTCGAACGGCGCGCTGGTCACCAGCGACACCGGCACCGTCACCGGATACGCGCTGATGGGGCTGGAGCAGCGCGGGCGGTTCTTCGTCGAGCCCGGGACCGAGGTGTACGAAGGGATGATCGTCGGCCGTGCCAACGACGACAAGGACGTCGCGATCAACGTCGTGCGCGCGAAGAAGCTGACGAACATGCGCGCCGCCGGCACCGACGAGAACTTCCGGATGCCGCCCGCCGAGGAGATGTCGCTCGAGCGCGCCATCGAGTTCATCGAGGACGACGAGCTGGTCGAGGTGACGCCGCAGTCGATCCGTCTGCGCAAGCGGATGCTGAACGAGACCGACCGGCTGCGGGCGCGCAAGCGCGAGAAGGCGCTGGTGGGCTGACCTCGGAAGGCCGCCCGGCGTGGTCCGAACGCTCTTTTCGTTCCGGGGCCTGATCCTCGTCTTCGGCCTCGTCGCGCTCGCCCTCCCGATCGTGCTGGTCGCACAGCTCGGGGTCGTCCGGACGCTCACTTCGATCAACGCCGAGATCGCCCAGAGCCGGGAAGGCTCGCTTGCGGCGGCGGCCGTCTTGCAGCACCAGCTCGACGAGGAGACGGGCGTCCGCGGCTTCGCGGCGAGCGGGCAGCGCGTCTTCCTCGAGCCGTACGAGCGCGCGCGGAACGCGAGCGCCGCCGAGTTCGACCGCCTCAGCGACGCGCTGCCGCCGGCGGCGGCCAACGGGCGCGAAGGGCGGCTGGTACGCGATCTGCGCGCACTGAACGCGGAGTGGCTGCGCACCGTCGCTGAGCCGATCGTCGCCGGAGCCGGGACCGAGGGCGGACGCCGGCTGCTGCGCGGCAAGACGCTGATCGACCGCTTCCGCGCCGAGATCGCGCCGCTGAGGGACTACTTCGCGGTACGGAACCGTACCGAATCGGAACGCCGCGATACGGCGATCCGCACGACGAGCGTCGTCTCGGTGCTCGCGATCGCGGTGATCGTGGTGGAGATCGTCGCGTTCGGCATGCTGATCTCGCGAATGACGCGCGAGCTGGACCGCGAGCGCGGGTTCGTCGAGTTCCTGCAGTCGGCGGCGTCGGTGCGGCTGGTCGCGCCGCAGCATCTCGCGGTCGGGACGACGTACCGCTCGGCGACGCGCGGGGCGCGGATCGGCGGCGACGTCTTCGACGTCTACGCGCTCGACGAGGACCGCACGCTGATCGTGATCGGCGACGTCAGCGGAAAAGGGCTGACCGCGGCGGTCGACACGACGTTCGTGCGGTTCGCGTTGCGGACGCTGGCGAGCGAGAGGCTCGCGCCCGACGAGATCGTGCGGCGTTTCGACGCGCTCTACCGCGACGCCAACCCGTCACCGGAGTCGTTCGTCACGCTGTTCGCCGGGATCCACGACCGGCGCGCGTCCACGCTCGCGTACGTGAACGCGGGACACGAAGCGTGCTGGGTGCGGCGCGGTCCGCGCGTCGAGCTGCTCGCGCCGACCGGACCGATCGTCGGCCTCGGCGAGCTCGCATTCGCCGGCGCGAGCGTGCCGCTCGGCGCCGGCGATCTGCTGGTGCTCGCGACCGACGGGCTGACCGAGGCGCGCGACCCGCGCGGCGGCTTCATGCCGATCGAGCAAGTCTCCGCGTGGATCGCCGGCGCACCCGACCGCACGCCGCAGGCGCTGGTCGACGCGGTCGTCGCGAACGTCACGCGCTACGCGCGCAGCCGGATCACCGACGACCTCGCGGTCCTCGCCGTCGCGCCGCTGCCGTAGGACTGCGCCGAAGCGGTCTCCCCGGCGCCCGGCGAGAAGCGCCGCCGCATGATGCGACTCGGTTCCCTCGCGGTCGCGCTCGCGATCGCCCTGTCCGCGTGCACGCGCGTCGCGACGACGCAATCCGGCCCGAACGGCGAGAGCGCGGGCGCCGGGCAGCGGCATCCGTGGACGCGGCCGGGGATCCTGCGCATCGCGAGCCTGAGCGATCCGGACACGCTGAGCCCGCTGGTCGGCTCGTTCCAGGTCGACGTCGATCTCTCGATGTTCTGGGCGGGCTACCTCTTCAACGTCGACGACCAGAACCGCGCGGTTCCCGAGCTCGCGACCGCGGTGCCGACGCTGGCGAACGGCGGGATCTCACGCGACGGCCGCACGATCACCTATCACCTGCGCAAGGGCGTGACGTGGCAGGACGGTGCGCCGTTCGGCTCCGACGACGTGAAGTTCACCTGGCAGCAGGTGATGAACCCGAACAACGACGTCGGCGGCCGCCAAGGCTACGACCTCGTCGCCTCGATCGACACACCGGATCCGCAGACGGCCGTCGTGCACCTCAAGCACGCGTTCGCGCCGTTTGTGAACACGTTCTTCACGATGGGTTCGACGCCGTTCCCGGTCTATCCGAAGCACCTGCTCGCGAAATATCCGGACTTGAACCGGATCCCGTTCAACAGCAAGCCGGTCGGAACCGGGCCGTTCATCGTGCAGGAATGGCACCGCGGGCAGACGCTGCGGATGACGGCGAACCCCCACTACTGGCGCGGCGCCCCGAAGCTCAAGGAGATCCAGTACCGTGTGATCCCGGACGAGAACACGCTGGCGACGAGCGTCAAGACGCAC
>DATHLL010000182.1:0-3730 GCA_035488195.1 Candidatus Elarobacter sp.
GGGCCCGAGCAGCAGCGCCAGCTTCGGCAGGCTCTTCCGCGCGGCGAACAGCTTCGTCGCCAGCGCGCGGGCCGGCGCGACCGCTTCGGGCGCGATCACGAACGCGTTGCCGTTCGCGACGCGTTCGCCGCCGAGCACGACGCTGTGCTCGGCCGCGCCGGGGAAGCGCGCCTCGTACGCGCCGACGTCGGCGAGCGCCATCGTCACCGCGAACGCTTCGCTGCGCGCGATCAGCTCGCGCAGCCCGGCGGCGCTCGCGAACGGCATGTCCGACGTGAGGTAGACGAACCGCTCGCCCGGCCACGCGCCGAGCGCGCGCAGCACGTTCTCACGGCCGTCGAGCGCCGCGTCGATCTCGCGGACCTCCGCTCCCACGCGATCCGGCGCGTGTGCGCCGAGATGCGCGCGAACCTCGTCGCCGCCGATCACCGCGACGCCGTCGATCCCCGCGCCCGCGCACGCGTCCAGCGCGACGTCGAGCAGCGTTCCGGCGCCGAACGGGGCGAGCGCCTTCACCCGGGTCCCGATCGCCGCGGCGAACGTGCCGTCGACGAGACCACCGGCGGTGATGACGGCGCGCATCGGCATCGCGTTCGGCGCCCCCCGCGGCGTCTCCGGCGCCGAGCGATCCCTCGGGAGGCCATCCGCACCACCCGGCGTATTCACCGCTGGACATGCACCGGCGTACCATCATGGTGATCGGATCGGGTCCGATCGTCATCGGACAGGCCGCCGAGTTCGACTATGCGGGTGTGCAAGCGTGCCGCGCGTTGCGGGAGGAAGGCCACCGGGTCGTCCTCGTCAACTCGAACCCCGCGACGATCATGACCGATCCCGAGATCGCGGACGCGGTCTACCTCGAGCCGCTCACCGTCGCCTCGGTCGAGCGCATCATCGAGCGCGAGAAGCCCGACGCGCTGCTGCCGACGCTCGGCGGCCAGACGGGCCTGAACCTCGCCGTCGAGCTCGCCGAGGCCGGCGTCATCGAGAAGCACGGCGTCGAATTATTAGGTACGCCGCTCGAGACGATCAAGCTCGCCGAAGACCGCGAGCGCTTCAAGGAGAAGATGATCGAGATCGGCGAGCCGGTGCCGCGCTCGCTCATCGTGACGGAGATCGAAGCGGGCGTCGCGTTCGCGGAAGAGACCGGTTACCCGCTGGTCGTCCGGCCCGCGTACACGCTCGGCGGAACCGGCGGCGGGATCGTCTACGACGAGGCCGAGCTGCGCGCGACGCTGCAGACCGGGCTCGAAGCCTCGCTGATCCACCAGGCGCTCGTCGAGACCTCGCTGCTCGGCTGGAAAGAGCTCGAGTACGAAGTCCTGCGCGACCGCGCCGGCAACTGCATCATCGTCTGCAACATGGAGAACATCGATCCCGTCGGCGTGCACACCGGCGACTCGATCGTCGTCGCGCCCTCGCAGACGCTCTCCGATCTCGACTACCAGATGCTGCGCACCGCGAGCATCAACGTCATTCGCGCGCTCAACGTGCAGGGCGGCTGCAACATCCAGTTCGCGCTGCACCCCGACCGCCCCGAGTACCAGATCATCGAGGTGAACCCGCGCGTCTCGCGGAGCTCGGCGCTGGCGTCGAAAGCGACGGGGTATCCGATCGCCAAGATCTCGACCAAGATCGCGCTGGGGCAGACGCTCGACCAGATCCCGAACCCCGTCACCGGCGGACGCACGAAGGCGGCGTACGAACCGACGCTCGACTACTGCGTGGTGAAGTTCCCGCGCTGGCCGTTCGACAAGTTCCCGCTCGCCGACACGCGGCTGGGGACGCAGATGAAGTCGACCGGCGAGGCGATGGGGATCGGCCGCACCTTCGCCGCCGCGATGATGAAGGCGGTCCGCGGGCTCGACCTCAAGTTCGAGACGCTGACCGGCGGCGCGTACGCGGAGTGGAGCGACGACGAGCTGTTGCGCACGCTCGAGACGGCGACGCACGAGCGGCTCTTCGCGGTCTGCGAACTGCTCCGCCGCGGCCGCACCGTCGAGGAGCTGCACGAGGTCTCGGCGATCGACGTCTTCTGGCTCTGGGAGTTCAAGGCGCTGGTCGACGACGAGACGCTGATGCGCACCGCGCGCCCGGACGCGAACGGCGATCGCGAGCTCTCGCCCGCCGTGCGCGCCGCCGTCGAGCGCGCGTTCGCGAACGGGTACTCGCAGCGCGGCGTCGAGTCGCTGCTCGGCGAGGGCCGCGAGCCGCTGCCGAGCACGGCGCCGCGGCGCACCTTCCGGATGGTCGACACCGCGGCCGCCGAGTTTCCCGCGACCTCGCCGTACTACTACCTCTCGTGGGCGGAGTCCGACGAGATCCGGCCGGTCGACCGCGAAGCGGTCGTCGTCGTCGGCAGCGGTCCGATCCGGATCGGGCAAGGGATCGAGTTCGACTACAGCTGCGTGCACGCGGCGTGGTCGCTGCGCGAGGCGGGGCGTGCCGCGGTCGTCATCAACAACAACCCGGAGACGGTCTCGACCGACTTCGACGTGAGCGACGTCCTCGTCTTCGAGCCGCCGGGCGCCGACGAGGTCGAGGCGACGGCGCGCGCGACCAACGCGCGCGGCGTGATGCTCGCGTTCGGAGGCCAGACGGCGATCAACCTCGCCGGCGAGCTGTCGAAGCGCGGGATCGCGATCGTCGGGAGCGACCGGCGTTCGCTCGACATGGCCGAGGACCGCGAGAAGTTCGACGCCGCGCTCGAGAAGCTCGGCGTCGCGCGCCCGCGCGGCCGCGCCGCGAACACGTTCCGCGAGGCGCGCGCGATCGCGCGCGAAATCGGCTTCCCGGTGCTGGTGCGGCCGTCGTACGTCCTCGGCGGGCGCGGGATGGAGATCGTCTACAACGAGGGCCAGCTCGCGAGCTACGTCGAGTCGGCGCCGCCGATCACGCCCGGCTCGCCGCTGCTGGTCGACAAGTACATGCGCGGGCGCGAGGTCGAGGTCGACGCGGTCTTCGACGGCGACGACATCATGATCCCCGGGATCTTCGAGCACGTCGAGCGCGCGGGGATCCACTCCGGCGACTCGATCAGCGTCTTCCCGACGCAGACCGTCTCCGCGTCGATGGAGCAGCGTATCGTCGAGGTCACCGAGGCGATCGCGCGCGAGCTCGGGATCCGCGGCCTGATCAACATCCAGTTCGTGATCCCCGAAGGGACCGACGAGCTGCTGATCATCGAGGCCAACCCGCGCGCGAGCCGGACCGTCCCGATCATCTCGAAGGCGACCGGGATCAATCTCGTCGCCGCGGAGACGCGGATCGCGCTCGGCGAGAAGCTGCGCGAGATGCCGTGGGGGACCGGGCTCGCGCGCAAGCCGGACTACGTCGTCGTCAAAGTCCCCGTCTTCTCGTTCGCGAAGATGCGCGGCGTCGAGACGATCCTGGGCCCCGAGATGAAGTCGACCGGCGAGGTGCTCGGGATCGACGCGACGTACGCGGGCGCGCTGCGCAAGGGCTTCGTCGGTGCCGGGATCCGGCTGCCGAGCGAAGGCGGCCGCGTCCTGGTCTCGATCAGCGAGGAAGAGAAGGCGAACAGCGTCGATCTGCTGCGCCGGCTCGCCGCGCTCGGCCACACGCTGGTCGCGACGCCGCGCACGCACGATCTGCTGCTCGCGAACGGGATCGCCGCCGAGCGCGTCAACCGGATCGGCGAAGGCGAGCCCGACGTCCTCGGCGTGATCCGCCGGCGCTCCGTCGACCTCGTGATCAACGAGATCGGCGG
>DATHLL010000183.1:0-9177 GCA_035488195.1 Candidatus Elarobacter sp.
CTGCAGGACGACGTGCGAGCCGGGGATTCCGCGCGCGTGGAACCAGAGATCGTCGGGACGCGCGATGCGGAACGTCACCTCGGCGTTCTCGCGCGGTGAGCGGCCGACGTAGATGCGCGCGCCGGACGGGCGTTCGACGCGCAGCGGCGCGCGCCGTTTCGCGGCGGACTGCGGCGCGCGCTGCGGCGGGCGGCCTTCGAGCGCGTCGAGGTCGGCTTCGAGCTCGGGGAGCGTCGGCGCGTCGGCGCGCTCGGCCTCGAACGCGAGCACGTCGAGCGCTTCGCGCCGCGCGGCGAGCGCTTCGCGCCGGCGTTCCAGATGCGGGAGCGCGTTCGCGGCCTTGCGGTACCGAGCATAGTAGCGCTGCGCGTTGTCCTTCGCGTCGAGCTCGGGGTCGAGCGCGATCGTCAGAGCGGGGTTCGTCGGCGGCACGTACGCCGTCGCGCCGGGCGCGATCTCGTGCGCGTAGGTGAACAGCGAGTCGCCGCTCTCGCGCAGGCGGTCGCGCTCGGCGACGCCGGCGAGGCGCGCCGCGACGGAGGCAAGCTCGCCGTCCGTCGCGTGCGCGCGCTTGGCGATGCGCGCGAGCAGCGCGGCGCGCCGCCGTTCGGTCGCATCGCCGCGCTGCGCGCGCAACGCCGCGGTGCGCGCCTCGGCGAACACGTCGAGCAGGCTCGCGACGGTTTCGTGCGCCAGGCTCGCGTACTGCGCGAGCGGCACGACGTGCGCCGCGACGATCGCACGCCGCTCGTCGCGATAGACGTGGACGCCGCCGGACGCGGCGGCTTCGGCCCCGGCAGCGGCCTCCGCTTCGGCGAGGACGAGCCGCACGCGCTCGTCGAGCCGGGTCGCGAGCGCCGCCGCCGGCGACGGTGGCCGGCCGTCGTTCTCGGCGACGACCGAAGCGGCGAGCAGGCGCGGCAGTTCCGGCAGATACCCGCCGAGCGCCCGGGCTCGCGCGTTCGCGTCCGCGGCGGCTTCGAGCGCTCGGGTGAACGCCGCGAAGTCGAGCGACGGCTCGGGGAGCGGAGGCGGTTCGTACGGCAAGCCGATCTGGACCGAGCGCGCCTCGTTCTCCGCGGGCGAGAACTGCTTCGCGGCCGCGATCACCAGCCGGTCGCGCAGCAGCACCACGTTCCCGTAGCGCGGGACGAGCTCGAGGACCAGCCTCAGCTCGCTCTCGACGCCGAACCGCGAGGAGCCGCCGAAGGTCAGGACGAGCACCCGGTCCCCGCGCCGGGCGCGGACCGAGGTCAGCCGCATCCCTCGCAGGGCCGTCCCGACCGAGCGCAGCCAGCCGGGGTCGGCCGCGACCGCGAGCTCCGCCTCGTCCAGCGTCACGACCGGCGGCGAGCCGAACGCGTCGATCGCCAGGGTTGCGGGGCCGCGCTTGGCCTGTCCTGAGCCTGTCGAAGGGCGCAAGCCGCCGAACCGAAGGGCGATCCGGCCGTCGTCGAGGAGGCCGGCGTCCGTGACCCGGCCGCCGCGTAACGCCCGCTCGAGCTCCTCCCCCGCGCGGCGGATCAGGATCCAGTCCGTGGTCATGGCGGGAAGGTGCTTTCCGGGCGTCTCCGTATTTATCCGGTTTGCCCTGTCCTGAGCTTGTCGAGGGGCGTCGTCGAGGAGGTTGAAGCGCTGGCCGGGCCCGGTCTGTTGTTCGTCGTGTCGGGTCCGTCAGGGGCGGGGAAGGACACGCTGGTGGAGGGTCTCAAGGCCCGGCACGAGCGGCTCCTCTACTCCGTGTCGGCGACCACCCGCGCGCCGCGCGACGGCGAGCGGCACGGGATCGACTACTTCTTCCTGACGCGCGCCGACTTCGAGGAACGGATCGGCCGTGACGAGTTCCTCGAATGGCGCGAGTACAACGGCCAGCTGTACGGCATGCCGCGCTCGTTCATCGAAGACAAGCTTCGCGAAGGCTACGACATCGTCGCGAAGCCCGAGGTGAACGGCGCGCTCGCCATCAAGTCGCAGTTCCCCGACGCCGTTCTCGTCTTCATCGTCCCCGACAAGTTCTCGTACCTCCGCTCGCGTCTCGAGACGCGGCGGACCGAGAACAACGAGCAGATCGCCGCGCGGCTCGAGATCGCGCACGACGAGTTCACCTTCGTTCGCCGGTTCGACTATCTGGTCATCAACGAGGAAGCGCAGCCCCAGCGGGCCGTCGACGACCTCGAGGCGATCGTGCGGTCCGAACGGTACCGCATCCATCGCTACCCCGACACCCGACTCAAAGAATTGGAAGACAGCTAACCCATGAGTGACAGCGTATTCGGCGACCTCGACGGCCTGCTCCGGCACGTCGACTCGAAGTTCTCCCTCGTCAACGTCGTGACCAAACGCGCGAAGCAGCTCAACAACGGCGCCCCGCCGCTGACCGAGCGCGTCAACCCGAACAAGCCCGTCTCGACGGCGTTCAACGAAGTCCGGGTGGGGAAGATCCCCTACAAGCGCACGCGCGAGGGGATCAAGTAGGGGAATCCCCGCCGGGCCACGGAGGGTCATCAGCACCATGTGCGGCATCGTCGGCTACATCGGCCAGCGGGACAGCGTCCCGATCATCATGGACTCGCTGCGGCGGCTCGAGTACCGGGGGTACGACTCGGCCGGGATCGCCGTGATCGACGCCGGCGGCCGGCTCACCGGCTCGAAGGCGGAGGGGAAGCTCGCGAACCTGGCGGCCCGCCTCGAGAACGGCGAGGCGCTCCACGGGACGACCGGGATCGGCCACACCCGCTGGGCGACTCACGGCCGCCCTTCCGACGCGAACGCCCACCCGCACATGGACTGCTCGGGCCGCTTCGCCGTCGTCCACAACGGGATCATCGAGAACTACGCGCCGCTCCGCGCCCGGCTGCTCGCCGAGGGGCACGTGTTTCGCAGCGAGACCGACACCGAGGTCCTCGCGCACCTGATCGAGACGCACTACGACGGCGACATCGTCGCCGCGATCCGCGCGACGCTGGCGCAGGTGCGCGGCGCCTTCGCGCTCGGCGTGATCTCCTCGGACGCGCCGGGGCGGCTGGTGTTCGCGCGGAACGGCGCGACGCCGCTGATCGTCGGGCTGGGCCAGGACGAGATGTTCGTCGCCTCCGACATCCCGGCGATGCTGCAGTACACGAAGAAGATCATCGTGCTGCAGGAGGGCGAGGTCGTCGACGTCGGCCGCGACGGCTACGCGCTGACCGCGTTCGACGGAAAGCCGATCGAGCGCGAGGTGCAGCAGGTCTCGTGGGACGCGACCTCGGCGGAGAAGGCCGGCTTCAAGCACTTCATGCTCAAGGAGATCTTCGAGCAGCCGAACGTCATCAAGGAGACGCTGGCGGGCCGGGTCGACGAGAGCCACGACGTCCAGCTCGCCTCCGAGCTCAAGATCGACGAGATCGTCCTGCGCGCGATGACGAAGATCTCGATCACCGGCTGCGGCACCGCGTACCACGCGGGGATGGTCGGGATGTACCTGATGCGCGCGCTGTGCAAGATCCCGGTCGAGATGGAGCTCGCCAGCGAGTTCCGCTACGGCGACCGCTTCATGGACGCGCGCACGCTGACGATCGCGATGTCGCAGTCCGGCGAGACCGCCGACACGATCGAGGCGGTGAAGATCGCGAAGGAAGAGGGCGCGCCGATCATCGGGATCTCGAACGTGGTCGGCTCGCACCTGAGCCGGATGGCCGACGCGACGCTCTACACGCGCGGCGGTCCGGAGATCTCGGTCGCGGCGACGAAGACCTACGTCTCGCAGGCGATCGCGGCGGTGCTGCTCGCGCTGTACCTCGCGCGCGTGCGCAAGTCGGCGCCGGTCGAGCGGCTGCGCGAGATCGCCGAAGGGACGAAGCTGCTCCCCGCCGCGATCGACGTCGTGCTGAACACCGCCGACGAAGTCCGCAAGGTCGCGAAGAAGGTGCGGCGCGCGCGCTCGGCGCTCTTCCTCGGCCGCTACGTGAACTTCCCGACCGCGCTCGAGGGCGCGCTGAAGCTCAAGGAGATCAGCTACATCCACGCCGAGGGCTACGCCGCCGGCGAGATGAAGCACGGCCCGATCGCGCTGCTCGACGCGAAGACCCCGGTCGTCGGGATCGTCACCGAAGGGCGCGTCCGCGAGAAGATCCTCTCGAACATCGCGGAGTCGAAAGCGCGCGAAGCGCCGATCGTCCTGGTCGCGAACCACGGCGACGACGAAGCCGCCGCGCTCGCCGACCACGTCCTCTGGGTCCCGCGCGTCGACGAGCTGCTCTCGCCGATCGTGAACGTGATCCCGCTCCAGCTCCTCGCCTACCACATCGCCGACATCGACGGCAAGGACGTCGACCAGCCGAGGAACCTCGCGAAGACCGTCACCGTCGAGTAGCGCTCATTCCGCGACGTTCGGCAACATGGCCGAAACGTCGCGGCAAACGCGAGGCGCCATGCTCGTCTCGTGCGAACGCAAAAGGCACGAGACGTGCAGAGACGCTTGGAAAGCGAAGGCTGGGTGTGGCTAAAGGCCGCGGCCACGGAAGTCATCGGATTTTCCTTCACGCGACCAAGCCAGGCCGCATAATGCTGTCCTGGCACGGTAATGGCCAAGAAGCGCTGTCGCCGGGGATGCACCACGATATCGTGAAGAAAGCAGGATGGGATCGATGACGTATCACGGCGTATACGATCGAGCAGTCGACGGTACGATCTGGGGCCGGACGCCCGAGTTTTCGGGCGCGTATGGTTCCGGGGCGACGTTGGACGAAGCGCGCGCCAGTCTTCGCGAGGGGATTCGGTTGTGGTTCGAGGTCGGACTCGAGCTCGGACACGGTGACGTCACGGCGATGCCGGACGAGCTCGTCGAGATCGTCGACCTCTCGGAGATGCAAGGCGGCGCGATCGCTTCGTAGGTAACGGAATCGTCGCTCGCGCATTCAGGCGACGGTGCAGCAGCGTATCGACGGCCGGCGGGCCGACCAGCTTCGTCCGGTGTCGTTCGAGCCGGGATATCTCACCTTCACCGACGGCAGCGTGCTGATCACCGTCGGGAACACGCGCGTGATCTGCGCGGCGACGGTCGAAGACCGCGTCCCGCCGTGGATGCGCGGGCGCGGGACCGGATGGATCACCGCGGAGTACGCGATGCTCCCCGGGGCGACGCCCGAGCGGAACCAGCGCGAGTCGTCCAAAGGACGGGTCGGGGGGCGGACGCACGAGATCCAGCGGCTGATCGGCCGCGCGTTGCGCGCGGTGGTCGATCTGGACAAGCTCGGCGAGCGGACCGTGACGGTCGACTGCGACGTGATCGGCGCCGACGGCGGGACGCGGACCGCCTCGATCACCGGCGCGTGGGTCGCGCTGGCGCTCGCGCTGCGCAAGCACTTCGACGAGGAGAAGAAGCAGAAGTGGCCGCTGATCGGGCAGATCGCGGCCGTCTCGGTCGGGATCGTCGGCGGGACGCCCGTCCTCGACCTCCCGTACGAGGAGGACAGCCGCGCCGAGGTCGACATGAACCTCGCGATGACCGACGCCGGCGGCTTCGTCGAGGTGCAGGGAACCGCCGAGCGCGAGCCGTTCACCCGCGCGCAGCTCGACGCGATGCTCCGCCTCGGCGAGCAGGGGATCCGCGAGCTGTTCGCCCTGCAGTCGCTCACCCTTCGACAAGCTCAGGGTGACAGCGGGGCGGCTCAGGATGACGCCGGAGCCAGGCCGCATGGCTGAACAGGGGGCGCTCGCGGTGCTCGCGGCGACGGTCGGGGCGTTCCACCTCACCGACAAGGCGATGCGGGCGGCGCAGGAGCGGATCGAGCGGGGGCTGGCGGCCGGGGACGTCGATCCCGCGGCGGCGCAGGCGTACCTGGACGCGGTGCGGCGGTACTTCGAGCCCTACCAGCGCGAGGCGCAGGGGCAGCTCCGGCACGTCGACCGCGAGCTCGAGCGGCTCTACCAGCTCCAGTACAACCTCACGGCGGAGCGCGGCGTCGTCGCGAAGCGCGTGGAGGCGGTGCGAGGCGTCCTCGACGCGCTCGCTGAACTTCGCGGCGGATGAAGGTCTTCGACGAGGTCGGCCGGGGAACGACGAGCGCGTTCGCCTACGCCGGCGGCGTCGCCGAACTGCTCGGGGACTCGGCCCGGTACATCGTCGGTCTGCGCATCCGCGTCCGCGAGACCGTGGACCAGGCGTACCTGCTCGGGGTCCAGTCGTGGGCGATCGTCCTGCTCACCTCGCTCTTCACCGGGATGGTGATCTCGCTGGAGAGCGCCGCGCAAGCGGCCTCGTTCGGCGTGAGCAACCTGGTCGGCGGCGCGGTCGCGTTCGCCAGCGCGCGCGAGCTCGGGCCGATGCTCTCCGCCGTCGTCGTCGCCGGCCGGACCGGCGCGGCGATCGCCGCGGAGCTGGGCTCGATGGTGGTGACCGAGCAGATCGAGGCGCTGCTCTCGCTGGGGCTCTCGCCGACCCGCATGCTGGTCGTGCCGCGGCTCGTCGCCCTGCTGATCATGCTGCCGCTGCTCACCATCACCGCGGTGATCGTGTCGATCCTCGGCGGGATGTGGGTCGCGAACGTGACCGCGCACATCTCGACCGAGTCGTTCATCGACTCGGCGCGGCAGGCGCTGCCGTTCGGCGACGTGCTGCGCGGGCTCTTCAAGTCGGTCGTCTTCGCCGTGATCATCGCGATCATCGGCGCGTACCAAGGGCTCCAGACGCGCGGCGGCGCGGCGGGCGTCGGAAAGTCGACGACCGGCTCGGTCGTCACCGCGATCATCCTGATCTTCATGTTCAACTTCGCGCTCTCGTACGTGCTCTTTCCGCACACCTGATGGCGCTCTGGGCACGGCTCGACGACGTCTGCGTCCGCTACGGGCCGAAGATCGTCATGCAGAACCTCTCGCTCGACGTCGTCGAGGGCGCGATCACGTGCATCATCGGGCTCTCCGGCGCCGGGAAGTCGACGATCCTGCGGCTCCTCAACGGGCTCAAGAAGCCCGACACCGGGCGCGTCTTCGTGCAGGGCAAGGACATCACCGGGATGCGCGAGCGCGAGCTGATCGATCTGCGCCGCACGATCGGCTTCGCGTTCCAGTTCTCCGCGCTGTTCGACTCGCTCACCATCGGCGAGAACGTCGCGCTCCCGCTGCGCGAGCACACCAAGATGCCCGAGGACGAGATCCGCAAGCTGGTCAGCGAGACGCTCGACTCGGTCGGCCTCGCCCACGTCGAGGAACGCTTCCCCTCGGAGCTCTCCGGCGGGATGGTCAAGCGCGCCGGCTTCGCGCGGGCGGTCGTGACGAACCCGCAAGCCGTCCTCTACGACGAGCCGACGACCGGGCTCGACCCGATCATCACCCACGTCCTGACCGAGACGATCGTCAGGCTGCGCGAGCGCCTCAACGGGACGGCGGTCGTCGTCTCGCACGACCTCGAGAGCATCTACCAGATGGCGGACTACATCGCGATGCTCTTCGAGGGTGCCATCGTCGCCTACGGAACCGTTGAGGAGATACGCCGGTCTCCGAACCCGATCGTGCAGCAATTCCTCCAGGGGAGCGAAGTCGGGCCGATCCCGATTTGAACACGCGATGAACAGACAAGCTCTCGTCGGCCTCTTCACCGTCGTCGCCCTGGCCGGGCTCTTCGGCATCCTCGCGGTGCTCGAGAACTACGGCACGGGCGGGCGGTACAAGCTCCCGGTCCACTTCAAGTCGGCGGCCGGGCTCCACCGCGGCGCGCTGGTCTACGAGAGCGGCGTCGTGGTTGGCACGGTCGACGCGACGAAGTTGCGGGCCGACGACTTCACGGTCGACGTGATCCTGGCGATCAACAACGACGTCGACATCCCGCGCAACGCGAAGTTCTTGGTCCAGGCGCCGTTGACCGGCGACGCCACCGTCGAGATCGTCCCGCAGGCGCCCGCGCCGCGGCCCTCCGGGATCGCCGCGCCGACCAACGCGCCGGCCGCGGTCGCGATCATCCCGCACGAGGCGCTCTCGCGCGAGCAGGAGCCGGAAGGGACGAACCCCGCGACGATCCAGGACCTCCTCGAGCAGGGCCAAGGCGAGGTGCGGCGCGTCGACGCGATGCTCGCCGAGCTCGCGAACCGCGAGCCCGCGCTGCTCAACACGCTGCAGTCGGCGCTGAACAACGCGAACGACATCAGCGTCACCACGAAGCAGTCGTTCGCGCGGCTCTCCTCGCGGATCGACACGATGAGCGACACGCTGCAGCTCGCGCTCGACCAGAGCAGCGCGAACATCAACGACCTCACCGGCCAGCTCGACACCGCGGTCCGCCGGAACACCGGCCACTTCGACGCGATCGTCGCCTCACTCGACGCCTCGGCCCGCGACCTGAACCGGACCGCCGACCACGTCCAGTCGCTCGCCGGCGACCCGCAGCTCCGCTCGAACCTGCTGCAGACGACGCAAGGGATCGCGCAGACCGCGACGACCTTCGCCTCGATCGCCGGCGACCTGCGCCAGGTGACGGGCAACCCGCAGACGCAGGCGCAACTCCGCGACACCGTCGCGAACGTCGACGCCGCGGCGCAGAAGGCGAACTCGCTGCTCGCCCAGTTCGGCGCGACCTCGAGCGTCTACGGCGTCGACCGCGGCGCGACGCCGGCGCCGGCCGGGACGCCGCTCCCGAACGGAACCTATCCGACGCGGCCCGGCCAGCCGGGTCCCGGCGGGACGCCGCCGCCCTCGACGGTGCAGGCGAACGTGAAGAACAAGCTGGGCGCGCTGGTGAAGAACCTGGTCGCGCTCGAGGTGCGCGTCTCGGCGCTCGACCAGCAGCACGCCGGCGGCAGCTCTTCGCCGCTGCTCACCAGCGACCGCGGCCCGCAGACCGACGTCAACCTGATCGCGCTCCCGAAGGGGCCGACGTACCTCTACGCCGGCGCGAACGACATCGGCGCGAAGACGTCGTACAACTTCGTCGCGATGGCGCACGTGGCGCCGAACCTCTCGGTCGGCGGCGGCGTCCTGTACTCGCGGCTCGGCGCGCGCGCGGTCTACAACCCCGGGCTCTCCAAGGTGCTCGGGTTCGAGGGGCGGATCTACGATCTCCGCCATCCCACCACCGACCTGTACGCGAACGCGAACGTCTTCGGCGGGCTGACGCTCTTCGGCGGCGAGCGCGACGTCTTGCACAGCGGCCGCCGCACGGCGTTCGGTCTGCAGTACCGCTTCTAGCCCGGGATGATCCCGATCGGG
>DATHLL010000184.1:0-5637 GCA_035488195.1 Candidatus Elarobacter sp.
GCCAGCCAATCGACGAACCATCAGACCAAGCTTGCCGACGGCAAAGTCGTGCAGGTCACCGGTAACGTCGTCGACGTCGAGTTCCCGGCCGAGGCTCTGCCGAACATCAACTATGCGTTGATCACCCACATCGCGGGTGCTAAAGCGTCAGCGCAGGGCGGGGTTCAGCTTTCCGGCACCGCCAACGCCGAGCGCGACCTGCTGCTCGAAGTGCAGGGCGAGCTCGGCAACAACCAGGTGCGCTGCCTGGGGATGGGCTCGACCGACGGCCTCGTGCGCGGGGCGGTCGTGCGCAACACCGGCGCGCCGATCACGGTGCCGGTCGGCGAAGGCACGCTCGGGCGCATCTTCAACGTCCTCGGCAAAGCGATCGACTCGAACGAACCGGTGACGGCGTCGGCGATGTGGCCGATCCACCGCGACGCGCCGACGTTCGCCGCGCAAGATCCGCAGCAGCGCATCTTCGAGACCGGCATCAAAGTCATCGACCTGATGGCGCCGTACACGCGCGGCGGTAAGGTCGGTCTCTTCGGCGGCGCGGGCGTCGGCAAGACGGTGCTCATTCAGGAGCTGATCCGCAACATCGCGCAAGTCCACAAGGGCTTCTCGGTGTTCACCGGTGTGGGCGAGCGCACGCGCGAAGGCAACGACCTTTGGGTCGAGATGAAAGAGTCGGGCGTCATCAAGCAGACGACGCTCGTGTTCGGTCAGATGGACGAGCCCCCGGGCGTGCGCTTCCGCGTCGCGCAGACGGGCGTGACCATGGCCGAGTACTTCCGCGACGAGCTCGGCGCGGACGTGCTGCTGTTCATGGACAACATCTTCCGCTTCATGCAGGCCGGCTCGGAAGTCTCCGCGCTGCTGGGCCGCATGCCGTCGGCCGTCGGCTATCAGCCGTCGCTCGCGACCGAGATGGGCGCGATCGAAGAGCGCATCACCTCGACGACCAAGGGTTCGATCACCTCGGTGCAGGCCGTCTACGTCCCCGCCGACGACTACACCGACCCCGCCGTCGCGACGACGTTCGGGCACTTGGACGCGACCACCGCGCTCTCGCGCCCGATCTCGGAGCTCGGCATCTATCCCGCGGTCGACCCGCTCGCGTCGTCGTCGCGGATCCTCGACCCGGCGATCGTCGGCGAGGACCACTACAACGTCGCGCGCGGCGTCCAGGAGACGCTGCAGCGCTACCGCGACCTGCAGGACATCATCGCGATCCTCGGCGTCGAGGAGCTCTCGGACGAGGACAAGGTGACGGTCGGGCGCGCGCGCCGGATGCAGCGCTTGTTCTCGCAGCCGTTCTTCGTCGCGGAGCAGTTCACGGGCCGCTCCGGGAAGTACGTGAAGATCGAGGAGACGGTCGCGTCGTTCAAGGAGATCCTCGACGGCAAGGTCGACGACATCCCGGAACAGGCGTTCCTCTACGTCGGCGGGATCGACGAAGTGAAGGAAGCCGCCCGCGGCATGGGGTGGAATGGCTAACGCGATTCCGTTCCAGCTGATCACGCCGCTGTCGGTGAAGTTCGACGGCGAGGCGGAGCTCGTCATCGCCGTCGGCACCGAAGGCGAGGTCGGGATCCTGCCCTCGCACGCGCCGTTCCTGACCGCGCTGCGCCCCGGCGTCCTCCGCGCGAACGTTCGTGACGGCGGCGGCGAAGCGACGCGCCGGCTCGAGCTCGCGTGCAGCGAAGGCTTCATGCAGGCGCTCCCGGGCAAAGTGACGATCCTCGCCGACGCCGCGCTCGCGCGCGACGAGATCGACATCGCCCAAGCCCGCGCCGACCTCGCCGCGGCGCAAGACGAACAGCGCGCCGCCGGCGGCGACCTCGCCGCCCAGCGCCGTGCGATGACGAAGATCGACTTCGCCAACGCGCGGCTTCACGTAGCGGGAGTCGACTGACCCGGCGGCCGTGACGGCCTTGCTCGTCAGGTGGCCGGCGTGGTGGTTCAACAAGGTGCCGCTCTCGGTCACCTTGGTGCTGCTGCTGGCCGACGGGCGGCGCTTCTCGGCCGGCGTCCTCGCGGTGCTGGCGCTCGTCGTGCTGACGGTGTGCGCGGTCGGCAACTACGGCTACGCGCTGAACGATCTCTTCGACGTCGAGGAAGACCGCCGCGCGGGCCGTGCGAACGCCGTCACGGCCGGCGGCGCGCGCCGGATGCAGGCGATCGTCGCGGTCTCCGCGGCCTGCGCGGTCGCGTTCGCCGCCGCGGCGGCCGGGACCGCCGGTGCGCTGATCACCCTCGCGGAGCTCGCGCTCCCCGCGGCGTACTCGATTCCGCCGGTGCGCGTCAAAGAGCGGCGCTGGCTCGGCGTCGCCGCGGACGGGCTCGCCGCGCACGTCTATCCGGCGGTGCTCGCGCTGATCGCGGCGGCGCACTGGTCGCTCCGCCCGCTCACGCCGCTGCTCGCGGCGTCGGTCGTCGTGTGGGCGGTCGCGGCCGGCGCGCGCGGGATCCTCTCGCACCAGCTGCACACGGCGGACCGCGACGCCGCCGCCGGGTTGCGCACGGTCGTGCACGACGTCGGCGCGCGGCGTCTCGAACGGTCGGTCGCATTCGGGCTCATCCCGCTCGAAGTCGCCGGATTCGGCGGCGCGCTGATCGCGTGCGACGGCGGGATCGTGTTGTGGACCGGCGTCGGGCTCTATCTGCTCTACGAGGCGTACAAGACGCTCAGCGGGCGGTTCCGCGTCACCGCGTTCAGGCCGCAGGGCCAGCGCTACGTCCCGTTCGCCGAGGAGAGCTTCTACAAGAGCTGGGGTCCGCTGGTGCTGGCGCTCGACTGCGCGCGCGCCGATCTTCGGTATCTGCTGCTGCTCGCGGCGTACGCGTTGCTGTTCCGGCCGCATCTGCGCACCGAATGGGGCCGCCTCCGCGCCGTCAGGGATGCGCTGCGGACGGCTCGCTCCAAGGCACGGGGTGTCCGTTCCAGTGGAGGAGCCTGACCTCGGGCAGCGCGGCGCGCAGCCGTTCGACCAGCCCGTCGTCCCATGCCAGCGTCCGCGCGTCCAGGCCGGCGTGCGCGACGCAGAGGTTCCACAGCGGGCTGCTCAGCACGCGCTGCTCAAGCCCGAGCGACTGGATCGCCCAGATGAGCGCGCCCTGATCGTGCCACGCGATCGCGTCGCGCACCGCACGATCGCGCGCCGCGGCGGCGACCGGACGCAGGTACGCGTCGAGCGCGCCGTCGTCGCGCCCGTGGCGCCACGCCGAGACGCCGCCGTTCACGACCGGAACGGCGGGATCGAACGTCCTGGCGATCGGAAGCAGCTCGTACAGCCGCCGCGGGTTCGGCGTGAGCGAGGGCGCGTTGTTCTCCGGCGTGAACACCGGGCCGTCCTCGAGCATCGCGAACAGCTCGTCGAGCCCGCGCAGCACCGCGACGTCGCAGTCGATCCAGATGACGTCGCGCGCGGGGGCGTCGCGCAGCAGCAGCGGGCAGATCCAGAGCGGCCAGATGCGTTTGTTCGCCTTCGCCAGCGGTGCGGAGTCGTCGCTCATCGCGACGAGCTCCGCGACCAGCGGATCGTCGGGGAGATCGAGGATCCGCAGCCCGGCGATGTGCTCCGCCTCTGCCCGCTGGTCCGCGGAGAGCCCCGCGTCGTAGCAGATCACTTCGTACGGCGTCGAGCTCGCGATCGACGCGTGCAGCATGCGCAACCCGGGATAGTAGGCGGCGTCGCAGAGGGTGACGACGGCCCGCTCCGGCGCGGCGGTCACGCGGAGGAGCGGTCCAAGACGCGCGTCGTCATCGCCACGGCGAGGCGCTCGTCTCGGACCAGTTCCCCGGCCGCCAACCCCGCGGCGATGCGTTCGTCGGTGAAGCACTCGTCGGCGAGCACCTCGTCGAAACGGCCGGCGAGATAGCGGTCGTAGAGAGCGCGCCAGGTCGAGCCGACGTGCGCGGGGAGCTCCCTGTTCCGGGCGTACGCGGCTCCGCCTTTGACGATCTTGTTCCGGTACTGCGCGCACGAACGGATGGGGAAATGGAAGATCGTCATCGGCGCGGGCGAAGGCGGGACGCGGGTGCCGGCGATCGCGATCGCGTGGTTTCCTTGCTCGACCTCGACATCGGCGTGAGCGCGGTGAGCCACCTTTCCGGGGAGCGGCTGACCCAGCGCGTTGCGCGATGCGACCCAACGGACGTCCATACGCCGCCAGAACGGCTGCCCCTCGCCGGTGCGGGCGACGAAGTTCAGCCGCGGCGCCTCGACCGCGACGACGTCGGGGCTCAGCGCGGCGAAGACGTCCTTCAACGATCCGCGTTCGGGGAGCCAGAACTCGTCGGCGTCGTTGTTGATGATCCAGTCGGCGCCCAGCTCGCGCGCGGCGTACCGCGCCATCGCGGTGACCCAGCGGCCTTGCGAGTAGTCGTCCCGCGGCTGAAAGAGATACCGCAGATGACCGGCGCGCTCGTATTCCCGCGCGATCTCGGCAGTTCCGTCGACCGAACGATTGTCCATCAGCACGATCTGGTCGACGCCGTGCGCGAGGTGAAACTCGATATTGTCACGCAGGACGTCCTGCTCGTCCCGCACGAGGAGCGTCATCACGATCTTCATCGGCGGTCACGCGTCCTTCCGGACCGTGCGCCGGCATACCTACGACGGGATTAGCGTGGCGGGCGGTGGTCAGTCCCCGGGGACGATCCTGCACGCCTCGACGGGGACGTCGAGGTGGACGGTGCTGCCGACGGTGCGGTCGATCCCGGGCGGCGCCGCGACGCGGATCTGCGTTCCGCCGAGGTCGATCAAGTAGTCGCGCGCGTCGCCGAGGTAGGTTTGGCGCAGTACCGTTCCGGCGAGGCGGTTGGTGCCGTTCTCGCGGTAGCCGAGGCCGTCGTCGCCCGTCCACTCCGCGAAGCCGATCTCGTGCGGGCGGATGCACAGCGTCACCGGACCGCGCGCCGCGGGGTCGAAGTCGTCGCGGACTTTCAGCTTCGCGCCGCCGAACTCGACGACGTGCGGCTCGACCAGCGTCGCGGGGAGCGTGTTCGTTCCGCCGACGAAGGTCGCGACGAACGCCGTTGCGGGCTTCTCGTAGATCTCGCGCGCGGTGCCGACCTGCGCGATCTTCCCGGCGCGCATCAGCGCGATGCGGTCGGCGGCGACCATCGCCTCGGTCTGGTCGTGGGTGACGTAGACCATCGTGATCCCGGTCGCGTCGTGGATGCGGCGGATCTCGAAGCGCATCTCCTCGCGCAGGTTCGCGTCGAGGTTCGAGAGCGGCTCGTCGAGCAGCAGCGTCTCCGGCTTCACCACGACCGCGCGCGCGAGCGCGACGCGCTGCTGCTGGCCGCCGGAGAGCTCCGAAGGATAGCGCTGCGCGAGGTCGGTCATGCGCACGCTGCGCAGCACCTCGGTCGTGCGGTCTTCGATCTCCGAGCGCGAGAGGTTCATCACGCGCAGCCCGTAGGCGACGTTCTCGAAGACGGTCATGTGCGGCCACACCGCGTAGCTCTGGAAGATCAGCGACATGTGGCGGTCTTCCGGTGGTACGACGACGCCGGGGCTGGAGAGCACGCGCTCGCCGACGCGAATCTCGCCGTCGTCCGGTTTGAGAAATCCGGCGAGCAGCGAGAGCGTCGTCGTCTTCCCACAACCCGACGGACCGAGCAGAGCCATGACCTCGCCGTTT
>DATHLL010000185.1:0-5866 GCA_035488195.1 Candidatus Elarobacter sp.
CTGAGTGCCTGATGATCGAGCCGACCGAAACCGAGTCGAAGGAGACGCTCGACGGCTTCATCGCGGCTTTCCGCGACCTGCTCGGGCTGGCCCGGAGCGATCCCGAGGCGCTCACCGGGGCGCCGCGGACCACCGCGGTGCGGCGGGTCGACGAAACCCGGGCTGCCAGGCAGCCGGACTTGCGCTGGCGCTAAGGTTCTCCTCAATAACTGCTTCGCTGGTCCGAACAGCGCCTGCTTGGGCCGACACGGTGTCCGTCCGAGAATCTCCTTCTTGGGAGCGGCGGCTATACTTGGAGAAGACCCTCCGCGAAACGGAGCGGACGTTCAGACGATGCGGATCAAGTATGAAGTCTCCGCCGGTGGCCTTGTGTTGCGGCGGAACGGGACGAGCCTCGAGGGCCTTTTGATCGGCCGAGGCAATCCGCGCGTTTGGTCGCTTCCTAAGGGTCACGTGGAAGCGCGCGAGACCCACGAACAGGCTGCGCTCCGCGAGGTCCGCGAGGAGACCGGCTGCTGGGCCGAGATCCTCTCGAAGCTCTCGGACATCTCGTACTGGTTCTACCTGAACCGCACGAAGCACAAGAAGTCGGTCCACTTCTACCTGATGCGCTACCTCTCGGGCGACACCGCCAACCACGACCACGAGGTCGACGAGGCGCGCTGGTTCGAGATCAAGGCCGCGAAGAAAGCGCTCAAGTACGTCAACGAGAAGCGCTTGGTCGACCTCGGCCTCGAGTGGCTCCAGCAGGAAGGCGCCGGGATCTTCGAGCCCGAGGGCGAGCCGGTCCCGATCCAGTCGGTCCGCGACACGACGGCGTGACGTCCGGCCCTTCGACAAGCTCAGGGTGACATGACCGAGCCCCCCGTGATCGACGAGCGTGCTCTGCGCGTCTCGTTCGACGTGTTCGACGGCCCGCTGGACCTGCTGCTGAGCCTGGTCAAGGAACGGCAGCTCGACATCGCGACCGTGCCGCTGGCGCTGGTCGCCGACCAGTACCTGGCCTACATCCAGGCGATGGACGCGCTCGACGTCGAGCTCGCCGCCGACTACCTGGTCGTCGCCTCGACGCTGGTCTTCCTGAAGTCGAAGGCGCTGCTCCCGCCGATCCCGATCGAGTTCGCCGGCGACCCCGAGGAGTCGGCCGAGGCGGTCGAAGCTCGGCTCCGCGAGCGGCTGATCGCGTACTCGCGCTACCGCGAGGCGGGCGCCGAGCTGAAAGCGCGCGCCGCCGAGGCGTCGGCCTACTACCTGCGCGCCGACGGCGGCGACCCGACCGCCGACTTCGTCCAGCGCTACCGGATCGACGCCGCCAAGCTGGCCGGCGCGCTGGCCGCGGCGCTGCGCGCCGCGAAGCCCGAGAAGCGCACGATCGTCCGCGAGCGGGTCTCGCTGGTCGAGCAGATGGACGTCGTCGCGCGCGCCGTCCGGCGCGACGGGCGGGCGTCGTTCTTCGGCCTGTGCGCCGGGCTCGACCGCGTCGCGATCATCGTGACCTTCCTCGCCGTCCTCGAGCTCGTCCGCCGCGCGCGCGTCCGCGTCGCGCAGGACGAGGCGTTCGGAGACATCGCGCTCCTCCCCGTCCCGGAAGCAGACCGTGCAGCCTGAGCTCCTCGACACCGGCCACCTCCAGCGGAACATCGAGGCGCTGCTCTTCGTCGCCTCCGAGGCGCTCTCGATCAAGGAGCTGGCGAAGCTGACCGGCGCCGAGCAGAGCGAGGTCACCGTCGCCCTCCAGCGGATCGACGAGGAATTCGCCCACCGCGGGATCGTGCTGCGCGAGATCGCCGGCGGCTACCGCTTCGCGAGCTCGCCGGACGCGCGCGAGGCGGTCGAGGCCTACCTGCTCCCGCCGAAGACGAACCTCTCGCCGGCGGCGCTGGAGACGCTCGCGATCGTCGCCTACACCCAGCCGACGACGAAGGGCGAGATCGAGGAGATCCGCGGCGTCTCGGCCGACTCGGTGATCGCGACCCTGGTCGACCGGCGGTTCCTGACCGAGTCGGGCCGCCGCGACTCGCCCGGCCGGCCGATGCTCTACAAGACGACCCCCGAGTTTCTCGAGGCCTTCGGCCTGCGCTCGCTCGACGAGCTGCCGCCGATGGACGTCGAGGGAACCTCGCCGCTCGAGCTGGCGTTGCCGATCCCGACGGTCGCGGCAACCTCCGCGGGCACGGAGGGGGTTCCTACCGACGACAGAGAGTCCGAGCAGGACGAACAGCACAGCAGCGCGCCGGTCGAGACGACCGCCGCCGAGCCAGAAACGGAGCCAACGCCATCAGCGGTCTAGCCGCCACGAAGAGTCTCGTCCCCGCCGACGTGTGGGCGACGATCGACGAGAACTGCCAGCGCGTCGCGCTGGCCCACGAACTGATCCAGCCGGGCGAGGAGTTCCGGCTCACCGACGACCAGCGCAAAGCGGTCGAGACCATCACCGCCGCTCTCGACGACGGCGAGCTCGAGTTTCTCCTGAAGGCCCCGACGGGCTCCGGGAAGACCGAGGTCATGCTGCGGGTCGCGGTCGACACGATCCTCGAGACCGGCGGCTACGTCGTGATCCTCGCGCCGACGCGCGACCTGATCCGCCAGCATGTCACGTATTTCTCCGAGCGCCTCGAAGGGACCGGGATCGGGGTCGGCCAGATCCACGGCGGCGCCGCGCCCGGCGAGCGCCGCGCGGTCGAGGCGGGGATCGAGAACGGCTCGATCCACGTGGTCGTCGGCTCGGCGATGATGCTCACGATCGACCGCCACTGGGAGATCATCGACAAAAGCGATCTGCTCTTCATCGACGACGTCAACGCGTTCGACGAGCGCGAGCACCTGCGGCTGCTCGAAGAGCTCGACTGCCCGATGCTCTTCGCGACCGCGACGCCCTCGGAGCTGCAGCGCTTCCTCGAGCGGATCGGCGCGCTCGAGAACGTCGTCGCGATGAAGAAGATGCCGTTCGACGTGCTGCCGACGAAGGTGCACAAGGTCGAAGGCGTGTGGGGCGAACCGCCGGCGGAGCAGCTCTCGCGCGCCGACGCGCTGATCAAGGAGCATCTCGCGCGCGGCTCGCGCATCTTCGTCATCGGCCGCACGCGCGGCGACGTGCCGCGTCTGGCCGAGCGCCTCGAGCAGACGTACGGGATCGACGTCGAGCAGCTCCGCGGCGACATGGTCGACACGCACGAGCAGGGGCGCCGCCACCGCCGCAAGGGCGTCAAGGTGAACGACGTCGGGACGCGGATCGAGATGATGAAGAGCTTCCGCGGGAAGTCGCCGGCGGTGCTCGCCGCGACGAACCTGATCGGGAGCGGGATCGACATCCCGGCCGCCGACCTGATCGTCATCACCGACTCCGACGCGTTCGGCGAGTCGGAGATCGAGCAGCTCATCGGCCGCGTCGGCCGCCGCGAGCGCCCGTCGGACGCGGTGCTGCTCACCGGGACGACGTTCGAGAAGAACCCCTCGCGCGCGATGCCGACCGGCCGGGCGAAGACCTTCATGCCGGCCGGGATGCGCGCCCGGCAGTTCAACTTCGGCCGCCGCCGCTAGTGGGTTCACGTTCCGTGAACCCGTCGCGTTCGGCTTCGCCGATCCGCCCATAAGGAATGTAGGTGCGGATCGGATCGCACGTCCGCGTTGCGAGCGGGTACGACGACGCGGTCGCGTACGCGCGGAAGCTCGGCTGTGAAGCGCTGCAGTTCTTCGCGGGGAACCCGAAGACGTACCGCGTCGGCGCGATCGACGCGCCCGCGCTGCGGCGGTTCGCCGAGCAGCGCGCCGCCGCCGGGATCACGCCGTGCGCGATCCACACGTCGTACCTGATCAACCTCGCGAGCGACGACGAGAAGATCGTGCGCGGCTCGCTGAAGCTGCTGAAGAACGATCTGAAGATCGCCGCGGCAGGCGACGTCGCGTACGTCAACACGCACCTCGGCTCGTACGGCAAGCGCGACCGGAGCGAAGGCTTCGCGTGCGTCGTCGAGGCGCTCGAGGACGCGCTCGACGGGATCGACCCGAACGTCGCGCTGGTGATGGAGAACTCCGCCGGCGCCGGGCAGCTGTGCGGCGGGACGATCGAGGAGCTGGGCGCGTTCGTGCGCGCGATCGGGCACCCGAACCTGCGCGTCTGCCTCGACACCGCGCACACCTGGGCGGCCGGCTACGCGATCGACACGCCGGACGGCGTCGACCGCTTCTTCGACCTCGTCGAGCGCGAGCTCGGCCTCGACCGCGTCGTGATGTTCCACTTCAACGACACGGAGATCGAGCTCGGCGGCCACCGCGACCGGCACTGGCACATCGGCGAAGGGCGGATCGGGATCGCCGGGTTCCGCGCGATCCTGGCCCATCCGGCGGTGCAGGGGAAGATGGGCGTGCTGGAGACCCCGGGCGAGGAGGCCGACGACGCGCGGAACATCGCGGCGCTGCGGGCGGTTCTCGAAGGCGTCGCCGCGTAGGCCCGGCGAGCGGGTAAGGTAGGACGACGGAGGAGCGAGCGTGAGCGAACAGCCCGAACGGAGGCAGGCCCGGCGGATCGAGATCCGGCTGCCGGTGGTCTATCGCGGCCCGGACGGGGTCGCGCAGCACGGGACGACCGAGAACGTCTCCCGGCGCGGGATCCTGCTCGTCGCGAAGGAGCAGCCCGCGGGGACGCGGCTGCGCGTCGCGGTGACCGGGATCGACGGCCGCGAGCGCGAGATCATCGGCGAGGTGGTCCGCTCGACGGCGGGCGGACGGCTCGCGGTCTCGATCGCCGAGCACGACGCGGACGGGATCGACGAGATCGTCGACGCGGAGTCGGGGAGCCGCCCGCCGCCGAAATAGCCCCGCACGATGATCGTGCACTTCGATCTCGACGCGTTCTACGCGTCGGTCGCGCAGCGCGACGACCCCTCGCTGCGCGGGGTGCCGCTCGCGGTCTCCGGCCGCTCGCGGCGCGCCGTCGTGCTGACGGCCTCGTACGAGGCGCGCCCGTTCGGGGTGCGCTCCGCGATGCCGCTCTACCGCGCGCTCGAGCTGTGCCCGCAGCTCACGGTCGTGCCGCCGGATTTCACGGCGTACCGCGAGACCTCGCGGCGCGTCTTCGCGATCTTCGGCGAGGGCGAGCGCGCGGTGGAAGGGCTCTCGCTCGACGAGGCGTTCGTCGATGCGCGCACCGAGGATCTGGGTGAAGCGGTCGCGTTCGCGGAGCGCGTGCGCGCGCGGGTGCGCGACGAGGTGGGTCTCACGGTGAGCGCCGGCGTCGCGACGGTGAAGATGGTCGCGAAGATCGCGAGCGACGCGAACAAGCCGAACGGGCTGACCGTCGTCCCGCCCGGCACCGAGGCGGCGTATCTCGCGCCGATGCCGGTCGGGCGGCTGTGGGGGATCGGCCCGAAGACGCAGCCGCGGCTCGAGCGGATGGGGATTCGCACCATCGGCGACGTCGCGGCGCTCGACGACGCGTCGCTGCACGAGCTGTTCGGGCGCGCCGGGGCGTTCTACCGCGACCTCGCGCGCGGGATCGACGACCGCACGGTCGACCCGTCGCGCGAGCGCAAGTCGATCTCGACCGAGGAGACGTTCGAGTACGACGAGCGCGACGAGAGCGCGATCCTCGCGCTGCTGCGCGTGCAGGCCGACGAGCTCGCGCGCGACCTGCAGAAAGAACAGCTTCGCGGCGCGACGGTCGGCGTGAAGATCAAGAAGGCCGACCACACGATCACCGGCCGCCAGACCTCGCTCGCCGTCGCGACGAACGACGCCGACACGATCCACGACGCGGCCGTGTGGTGCTGGCAGCGGTCCGGGATGCGCGGCGTCCCGATCCGCCTGCTCGGCACGCGGGTCGCCTCGCTCACCGACGAAGAGGCGCGCGAGCTCAGACTCTTTTGAC